>DATKJJ010000315.1:0-4855 GCA_035543695.1 Gemmatimonadales bacterium
CCGTGCAATCCTGGACGGCGACGGTCGAGAAGACCACCGAGGCAGTCCAGCGGGGTGCTGCTCCACGGGTATATGGCCGTCAGATCGTTGCGGCGGCGGTGGAAAGCAGAAAGAACGAGGCTGGTACCCCGGAGTGGGGGAGGCTGCCGGCCCAGGAGCGCGCAGCACTGGACCGGGCCATCCAGCGGCTGGCCTCGTTGCTCGGCATGCCCGATCCGGGTCGTTCATGAGCAAGCTGCTCAAGATCGCGCTCGGCATCTTCACCAGTATTGGTGGCTTTCTCGAGGTCGGGGCCATCGCCACCGCGGCCGAGGCGGGCGCGTCGTTTCGGTTTCAGCTCATCTGGGCCGTCGTTCTGGGGACGATCTGCGTCATCTTCCTGGTGGAAATGTCCGGCAGGCTCGCCGCCCTCAGTCATCATACGATCAAGGACGCGATGCGGGAGCGCTTTGGCCCCCGGGTATTCATGCTGACGCTGATCAGCGACGTGGTGGTCAACGTGCTCGTGCTGGCGGCCGAAATCGGCGGGATGAGCCTCGCACTTCAGCTGGTGACCGGGATTGGCTTCCGCTGGTGGGCTCTCCCCACTGGTCTTCTGACCTGGCTCTTGCTCTGGAAGGGCAGCTTCGGGCTGATTGAAAACGGGGTGTCACTGCTGGGGATGGTGGCGCTGGCTTTCCTTGTCGCCGCCTGGAAGCTCCATCCGGACGGTCACGACGTCGTTGCTGGACTGGCGCTCACCCTGCCGGCGGAACGGCCGGTGCACTACTGGTTCACCGCCGTGAGCATCCTGGGAGCGGTGATCAGCCCCTATCTCTTCTACTTCTATTCGTCGGGAGCGATCGAGGACCACTGGGGCGTGGATGAGATCGGGGTGAACCGCGCGGTCGCCACGGTGGGGATGAGCTTTGGCTGTGTCTTGTGCATCGCCGTAATGATCGTTGCCGCGCTGGTGCTGCAGCCGGCCGGAATCCAGCCCGACCGCTTCGAGCAGTTGGGGTTGTTGCTCACCGGGCCACTGGGGCGCTGGGGTTTCTATCTCTTCGCTGCGACACTTCTCGTCAGCTGCCTTGGCGCCGCGCTGGAGCTGAGCCTTGCCACCGCCTATTCCTTTGCCCAGGGACTGGGATGGAACTGGGGGGAGAGCGTACACCCCCGGGATGCGGCCCGGTTCAGCCTGACCTACACGATCATGATCGCGGCAGCCACACTGCTGATCGTGCTGGGCCTGGATCCGTTGAAGCTGACGCTCTTCTCCATGGCGCTGACCTCGTTGACCCTTCCCGTCGTCACCTTCCCGTTCCTCGTCCTGATGAACGACCGCGACTACTGTGGCGAGCTGGGCAATCACTGGATCGGCAATGCCGCGGTGATCGTGATCAGCCTCCTGGCGTCGCTCATTGCGCTGGTCGCGATCCCGCTTCAACTGATGGGGGGGTGATGATAGACCTCGGCCGGCAGGTACTCGACCAGCAGCTGGTGGACCGGAATGGTCTGAACATGGGCAAGGTGGATGGCATCGCGCTGGAGTTGCGCGAAGGCAAGCCGGCCCGTGTCGCCGCTGTCCTCACTGGCGGCCACCTGCTGTCCCGTCGACTGCACCCTCGGATCGAGCGGTGGGTCCGAAAACTGACCCGCCGATTGGCTCCCTCCCGGGTCGAGCCGGTCCGCATCCCCTGGCCGCAGGTGAAGAAGATCGGAGTGGACGTCAAGGTCGACTTCGCGGCTGCCGATGCGATGCCGTGGGAGCACTGGGTCCGGGATCGTGTGGTGCGCCGGATTCCGGGCGCCTGAACATGGGGAGTCGAGAGATCTATCTGGAGGACCTGCTGGGGCGGGTGGTGCGAACCGCCGCCGGCCGGCCGGTGGGACGAATCGAAGATGTGCGGGCCGAGCCAGATGGGGATGAGTATCTCGTGCGAGAGGTCGTCCTGAGCGAGCTGGGACTTAGAGCCCGACTCTTCGGCATGGCGGCACAGCTCCCCACCCTGCAGGCGATCGGCCTTGCGCGCCGCTATCGGACCCGCGCCGTTCCCTGGGAATGGCTGGACTTCTCCGATCCGGCGCGGCCTCGCTTTCGAGAAGGCGAAGGTCGCGCCGCCTCGCCGACTACTTCTTAAACGCCTTGCCCAGCATTCCACTCACGTCGTCCATCACGTTCCCATCGTTGTTCTGGTCGAGGAAGCGGCTCAGTGCCCCCATGACGCCGGGAGCCGACTCCTTGAGTCGCTCGTGCTCCCCGGTGAGCATGGTGGAGAGCCCGTTGCTGTCGAGCTGATTCTCCCGTTTGGCCCGGCCGAGCGCGCCCATCACAAGCGGGGCCAGCATCATGAGGAGCTGTGCGGTCTTGCCGGCATCGAGCCCAGTGGCTTGACTGAGACCGTTCTGGACGTTCTCCTGCCTGCCGCCGAGCACATGCTTCAGAATTCCGGCTCCCGCCCCTCCGCCGCCCTGAGTCAGAAAGCCCGGGATGTCGTCCAGAATGCTTCCGTCGTGGTCCTGGGAGATGGCCCGGTCCAGTGATTGTGCCTGACTGGGGTTGCCGGCGTTCCGAGCTACCGCACTCAGAAGAAGTGGAAGTGCCGCATCCACGGCGTTGCTGGTGGTTCCGGGGTCTGCCCCGAGCTGACGGCTGATGGTGTTGATGGCCTGGCCGCCGAGACGTTGCTGCAGCATTTCGAGGAGGGACATGGGGGACCTCTCAGTGGATGAGTCGCGAGTCACGAGACGCGAGTCGCGAGTGCAGATCGATTCGAGGCTGTGAAGATGCCGTATCGGGTCCCCAATGAATGTGGGCAGGGTCACTGACCTCGGCTGACCCGCTCACCGCTTACCGCTCATTGCTGACCGCTTACCTTCCCCCCATGACCTCGAAATCTCTGGCCCGGTTGCAGTTGGCGGGAGCCGCTCTGCTGTTCTCTACCGGCGGTGCGGCGATCAAGGCAGCCGACTTCACTGGGTGGCAGATCGCCAGCTTCCGATCCGGACTGGCAGCGGTGGCCCTCTGGCTGATGACACCGGCGGCGAGACGGGGCTGGACCTGGGCTGGAGCACTGGTTGGGGTCGCCTATGCCGGCTGCCTGACTTTGTTTGTATTGGCCAACCGACTCACCACCGCGGCCAACACCATCTTTCTTCAGTCCACCGCCCCACTGTACCTGCTCATCCTGGCACCCTGGCTGCTCAAGGAGCCGGTGCGCCGCCAGGATCTCGGCTATATGGCTACGGTGGCGGCAGGGTTGGCGCTGTTCTTTGTGGGGGTCGAACAACCAATTGTCACCGCACCCGATCCCGAGCGGGGAAACCTGCTGGCCATGGGAAGCGGGCTCTGCTGGGCGCTTGCCGTGGGCGGTCTCCGATGGCTGAGCGCCGCGCCAGGCCGGGGGTCGCCGGCTGCAGCGGTGGTATCCGGAAATCTGACCGCGTTTCTGGTGTCGCTGCCTATGGCGCTGCCGGTCGGGTCCCACGGCCCGGGTGACTGGGCGATTATCGGCTACCTGGGCATCTTCCAGATTGCGCTGGCCTACGTGTTCGTGACCACGGCCATTCACTCCATTCCGGCCCTGGAGGCTTCGGTGATACTGCTGCTGGAGCCGGTCCTCAATCCGGTCTGGGCCTGGATCATTCAGCGGGAGACGCCCGGCAGTTGGGCCCTGCTGGGAGGGGCAATCATTCTCGGTGCCACGACCTACAAGAGCTGGAGCGAGAGCCGGGTGGCGGCTCCGGTGACCTGATGCGGCATACACCCGCGCTGATCGAAACCATGCGGATCAGGAACGGACTGGCCCCGCTCTGGTATCTCCACATTCGCCGGCTGGCCACGAGCTGCAAGGCGCTGGGCATCCCGCTTCCTGGGGAGCTGCCGCCGCCGGAGGGAGGTCTCGATCGCACCGTGCGCTGGGAAGTTGGAATGCGGGGGGTTCAAGAGAGCGAGCGGCTGGTCGAGCCGGTCGAGTCGGTCAAGCTCATCATCTCCCGGATCGCCCACCATCCGTATCCCCACAAGACCACGGAGCGGGCTCAGTTCGATCGGGCGCGGGACAAGGCTCGCGGGGCAGAGGCCGATGACGCGCTGCTGCTTACTCCCGGGGGTTATCTGGCGGAGACCGCGATCTGGAGCGTGTTCTGGTGGGAGGGCGGGAAACTCTGCGCCCCGGCCATGGAGCTCGGGATCCTGCCCGGCGTGGGACGGGCCCGGATCATGGAGCTGGCCGGTCCAATCGAGGAGAGGCGGGCGACCTGGAGCGAGGTCAGAGGCCTCCCGATGTTTCTGGCGAACGCCGTCCGCGGCGTGGCTAAAGTCTCGGCGGTCCAGGACGATCGGGTGCCCTCGGCCAAGCAGACAGACGAATTGGCTGCACATTTTTGGCCTTGACCCGGGGGTCTTCCGGGCGATATTTCCCGGCTCGGGACGCTGGCCCGTGGTGGTTGTAGCTCAATCGGTTAGAGCGCCGGACTGTGGCTCCGGAGGTTGCGGGTTCGATTCCCGTCAGCCACCCTCGAAGGTCCGTAGCTCAAGTGGTAGAGCACCGGTCTCCAAAACCGGGGGTTGCAGGTTCGAGTCCTGCCGGGCCTGTGGATGTCAGTCACGAGTCACGAGTCACGGGACGCGAGTCGCGGGACGCGAGCGGAACTCGGGAACGCGGTGGAACCGATGCTTTCCGTCAGCCGTTCCTTTAGCCGCATGGCTCGCGTAGCCGCATGGCTCGCGACTCGTGACTCGCGACTGAAGTACCACGGCGCTATCGTCTAGGGGACTAGGACGGGGCCCTCTCAAGGCCCAAACACGGGTTCGAATCCCGTTAGCGCTATGAAAGGTGAGACGGCCCCATCGTCTATCGGTTAGGACGCGACC
>DATKJJ010000316.1:0-4030 GCA_035543695.1 Gemmatimonadales bacterium
ATCGCGGCTGCAACATCAGGCTCTCGCAGAGCAGGCTGGCGACGGCAAACGCCGGCGCGGTAATGGCGGCAGAGCCGATCTGGTCTGCCAGCGAAACCACTTTGAGACCGGAGCACTCGGCAGCTTCACGGCCGATAAACTCTCCCAGCCCGGCCAGTACGGCGGTGCGTATGAGGGGATGCCGCTTCATCAGCCTCTGCAATGCGCCCGCGATGAGATCACACTGCGCCCGGGCAAAGGCGGTTGCCATGCTTGTGATCGCCCGCTCATCGAGCATCTCGCGGTCGGCGCAGACCGCCCGGGCGAGACGTTCACCCGCGTATTCCCGGGTGGCGGGTCTGCCGTCCGGCGTAGGCGAGGTGTAGTTCTTCGATGCCAGGCGGCCGAGCCAGACATGAACGTCCCCCATCAAAGCAAATGCCTCCGCCGAGACACCGGCGGTTCCCTTCCGGAGCGGAACCCGGGTCGCAACGGCCTCCACCGGCGTTCGAACCGCGCCGGTATACACCAGCTCCCCGCTCAGCAATCGGTCCGGATCGGTAGTGCCCTCGGCTTGCACCTCACCTTGCAGGATGGGAATGAGGTCGGTGGTGGTGCTGCCGACGTCGATCAGGATGCAGGTGGGTATGCGGCGGGCCACCCAGTGAGCCGTTGCGGACCAGTTGGACGCTGCGACCTCCAGGGTCCGGGTTTTCGCAACCTCGGGGCTGACGAATTCTCCGGGCACGGTGTATACGTGTAGTCGGTCGGACGAAAACACCGACACCATTGCGTCCAGCACGAAGTCCACGCCTTCCCGTTTAGTCCGGAACGCCTGGGAAAGCTCCGCAGTCATGGTGAGGCCGTGTTGATCGTGCGGAGTGGCCCCGAGCTGATCGGCGGCGGAGCGTAGCACCGACGGCAGGGCCGAGAGATCGCGCTGGAGCTCGTGCGCGATGCTGACCACCCGGGGAGCTGCGGCCTGATTGTGATCGATCCGCGCGACCTTGGTGTTGACGCCTCCGATGTCCCAGCCCAGCACCGCTGAGGTCATGGGGAACCCGCAGGTGGGCGAGCACAATGCAGATCATTCCAGTTCTGGATGTTGCCGGTGGAATTGCGGTGCACGCCCAAGGCGGCGACCGGAGCCGTTATGCGCCCCTGGAATCGAAGCTGGTACCCGATCAGGTCGGAGACCCAGTCGCGGTCCTGCGCGCGTTCCATTCGGCCCTCGGCATTCATGAGTGCTACGTCGCAGATCTGGATGCCATCCAGGGAAGCGCGGTCCAGCGCACGCTGCTGCGCGAGTTGGCGGCCTTTCACACCGGATTCTCCGGGTCCTTGATCGTGGATGCGGGTACCCGTCTTCCCGAAGGCGCGCTCGAAGTTCTCTCCTGCGGCGCCAGTGACGTTGTCGTCGGGCTGGAAACCCTGCAGGCCTTCTCGGACCTTCAATCTATTGCAGACCTGGTCGGACCTCCCCGGGTGGTGTTCAGCCTGGACCTTCGGCTGGGTAATCCGATCGTTCATCCAGCCATGCAGGACGCCCGAGGTGCCGGCCCCGATCCCCTGATGCTGGCAGAGCAAGCCACGAGCGCCGGGGCAGGGTCGCTGCTCGTTCTGGATCTGGGACGGGTGGGCACCGGGTGCGGCGTGGATCTGGGTTTGCTGGAATCCTTGCGACAGCGGTTACCCGGCACTCGGCTGTTGGCTGGAGGTGGCGTGCTGACCCGGCTGGACCTGGAGAGAATGCGCGACGCCGGCTGCGACGGAGCCCTGGTGGCGAGCGCGATCCACAATGGAAAGTTGACCCAGGCAGATCTAGCCGCGGTGTCCCAGTCAGGTCAATCCGGAACCAGCGATTCGTGGTACGTAGCAGACTGGCCGTAATTCTCTTCCACCTCGAGGTCGAGGCTGGTGAGGTGAGTGTAGCCCCGGGTGTTCAGCTCCTGCCGGACGAGCGTGCCCAGATACTGAGCCAGCATTTCGGCGGTGCTGTTGGGGATGGGAATGAGGGCGCAGTCCCGCCGGGGGAAGACATAGGTCGGCTGACCAAAATAGTCGACGGCTACCCGGTCCCCCTCCTCCCGGAATGTCAGCTTGGGATTCAACGTGGGCAGCAGCACCTTGTGGTCGATGGTGTCGACCAGTTGCCGGGTAATCTGCTTCAGCACGCTGAAATCGAGGACGAACAGACACTCAGCATCGACGGCACCCTCGACCGCCACGCCGACCCGGTAGTTGTGGCCGTGGAGCGATTCGCACTGGTGGCCCTTGAAGGTGATGAAGTGGGCGGATGCAAAGACGAGGTAGTCCTTGCTGACCTGAACGCGGAAGTTGCTCTGCACGGCGGTTCTCCTAACGATCCCAGCCACCCTCTAGTATAACGACAAAAAGCGCGGCACATGTGAGATCCGCGGTGGCTCCCGGATTCCGGCGGTTACGCGGGTCGCGCAGCTCACGATCCAGCTGAGCGAGGGCGTCGCGGCCTGCCGACGACCGGGTTCCTCCCGCCGCGCGCACCTCTCGGGCCCTCCCCGATACCATCTCTGCCTCCTCGACCCCCAGCTTTCGGGCGATATGGGTGTCGGCCCCACTCTCGAGCAACGCCAGATAGGTCTCGACTGCCGCGTCGGTCCAGGTCATCCCCTCGCGACGCGCTCCGAGCAGCGCCGGAACTCCGATCTCGAACGTCCGGGCAAAGCTGGTGACGTACTCCCGAGCGATGCTGTCGCGCTCGGCCGCGAGAGCCATGGCCTCCTGCAGGGTGACAGTTGGGCGTTCGGCGACGTCCTCCGCGGCGGAGTGTCCCAAACCTCCTGGGCGGGCCTGCCGGATGGCTGCGTAGACCTCCACCGCGTCGTCTACTGTGGTCCCTGCCAGCACCTGGCCAAGCCGATCACGGAGGGTCCCTTGCTCCTGCAGCGCGGCGCGGGCCAGCGGCGCCAGCAACAGCACGATGCCGAGGTTGGTGTTGGAGCGGGTCCAGCGCAGCGTGTCTTCCACCGCGCGCCGGATGGTTCTCCCCAGCGAAGTCGTATTCGCCTGCGCCAAAGCCGGTCCGATAGCTACGGCGCTGGCCAGGAAATCCTCATAACGGGTGTCGTGAAAATGACGATCGGGCGACACGTTGCCGGGTTTGGGCGCGCTTACTTCCAGTAGACACGCGAGCTGCCCGGCGGCGGCAATCTCGGGCGGGGTGATCACTCGTTGCGGGCTGACAGATGGTCGATCAGGGCTCCGGCCACATCCAGCCCGGTGGCCTGCTGCAATCCCTTCCAGCCTGGTATTCCGTTGACCTCGAGAACATGGGTTCGTCCGTCTCGATCCTTTATCAGATCCACCCCGGCGTAATCTGCGCCGACCGCGGCGGCCGCCCGCAGGGCCAGAACCTTGGCATCCTCCGGCAGCTTTACCGCCTGAGCGGCCGCGCCCCGGGCCAGATTGGTACGCCAGCCGGAGGCTCGACGTTCGATGGCCGCGAAGAGCTTTCCTCCAATCACGAATGCCCTGATATCAATTCCTTCGTGGTCCACCGTGCGCTGCAAGTAATAGACGGCCCGGATCTGCTCCAGAGTGCGGAATACCCGGAATGCCATCTCCTCATCCTGAACCCGGACCATCCCCAGGCCCATGGATCCAAACAACGGCTTTACGATCACGTCCTGCAGCCTTCGGAAGGCCTGAATGGCTTCCTCGGGCCGTTCGCACACCACAGTCTCTGGCGTGGCTATGCCGCACTGTTCCAGGAGGGCCGAGGTCCAGAACTTGTCAACCGTGCGCTCGATGGTGCGGGGCGAGTTGATGACCTTCACACCCCGATCTTCCAGGCGATGCAATGCATCCACCCGAAAGACGATCTGCTCCAGCGATCCTGATGGAATGATGCGGGCGAGCACCACGTCCATGGAGTCCAGATCTGTTCCGTTGCTGCGCAGTGCGGCATCCGATCCGATGGTTGCCACCAATCCTTCATAGGGAAGGACCACCGCGTGATGGCCCCGCACGGCCGCCGCCTGCTCCAGCTGCTGGGTGTGCCAGCCGGTGCGGG
>DATKJJ010000317.1:0-2834 GCA_035543695.1 Gemmatimonadales bacterium
TCGCCATTCGGCTCCTTGGCCCCGCCCGGCGCCATCATCTCCCAGAACATCGTATGATTGGCGTGGCCTCCGCCGTTGTTGCGCACCGGCGCCTTGATCGCCTCGGGCAGCCGGTCCACCCCGGCGAGCAGCTCCTCCAGCGACTTCTTCTGCAGGTCGGGATGGGCCTCGAGTGCCGCATTCAGGTTGTTCACATAGGTTGCGTGATGCTTGTCGTGATGCAGCCGCATGGTCTGTTCATCGATATGCGGCTCCAGCGCCTTGTAGTCGTACGGTAGGGGGGGAAGGGTGAACGCCATGACCAACTCCTCGCGCTGAAGACTCTCACATTCCAGATTCGTTCTGGCTGAATCAGCGAAATATCGTTCCGTGCCGGAGAGGGGTCAACGCGAGCGCCGGATCAACACGAGGTCTACATGATGCGTGAGCACTCCACCCTGACCCCGGTGGCTCCGGTAAACCTGGTGCCGCTGTTTCCCGGTCTCCACCGCGAGCTGATGACGCTGCTCCGGGGGCTCCAGCCGCCCGACTGGCTCGAGCCCACTGCCTGTGCCCTCTGGTCGGTGAAGGACATCGTCGCCCATCTGCTGGACACCTGTCTCCGGCGGCTCTCCTTCGACCGCGACCGGCTGCAATCCGGCGGGCCGAGACGCACCTTCGCCGATTACGCCGACCTGGTCGGCTATATCAATCAGCTCAACGCCGAGTGGGTCGGCACCATGCGCCGGGTGAGCCCGCGGCTACTGATGGACATTCTCGACCTGGCCGAGCCGCAGCTCCACACCTACTTCGCGTCGCTCGACCCCCAGGCCCCCGCCACCATCGGGGTGGCCTGGGCCGGAGAGGAGCGCTCGCTCAACTGGTTCGACCTCGGGCGGGAATACACCGAGCGATGGCTCCACCAGCAGCAGATCCGGGAGGCAGTCACTGCGCCCGGCCTGAATCAGCGGCGCTGGCTCCATCCCACCCTCGACATCTTCGTCCGGGCCCTGCCCTTCACCTATGGCCCGGTCGAGGCGCGGCCCGGGGCCGCCGTCCGGCTCGAGATCACCGGAGATGCTGGCGGCGTCTGGACACTGGCGCGAGGTGAATCCGAGTGGCAGTTGTTCACCGGCACCGCCCCCTCACCTGCCGCCCATGTGACCATGGGTCAGGACGTTGCCTGGAAGCTCTTCTCCAAGGGCCTTCGCCCCGAGCAGGCCGGCCGTGAGGTACGCCTGGAGGGAGACGAGAGCCTCGGCCGTCCTATGCTCGGCGCACTCGGCATCATGGCCTGACTGTGGATCATATTTTGCACGGTACCCCCGCCTGAGCGACGCAGCATCTCGCCGGACCTGCTGTTTCTCTCTCTGACAAATCGACCGATACTCGAGAATGCGTCGGGAAGGTGCCCGCCCATCCCCTGGGGTGAAACGCAACCGTCGCGGACATATGCAAGGCCATAAGACACTCAGGCACCCCAGCTAAAGGGACCCCTCACCGTGACCGTCGCCATCGATATCAACCCGGCCGTAGCCTCAGCCAAAGCCTTTCTCACCGATGCCAGGGCCAAGAACGGACAGCTGGTCAAGCGGAAGACTTGGCGGCCTGCCAGTGAGCTGGCCGTGGACCTGGGCACCGCCAATACGCTGGTCTTCGTGAAGGGCGAAGGCGTCGTGCTGAACGAGCCTTCGGTCGCCGCCATCGATCAGGCCACCGGCAACATCCTGGGTATCGGGCTGGAGGCCAAGCGGATGCTGGGCCGCACTCCGGAAGGTGTCCTGGCGGTCCGCCCCATGAAGGATGGGGTCATCGCCGATTTCCATGTCGCCGAAAAGATGCTGCGCCATTTCCTCCGGATGGTGATCGACCGGACCATTCTGCGGGTCAAGCCCACCGTGGTCGTCTGCGTCCCGTCCGGGATCACCGAGGTCGAGCGCCGCGCCGTGCGCGACTCGGCCCAGTCTGCCGGGGTCAAGCGCCTGTTCATGGTGGCTGAACCGATGGCCGCGGCGATCGGGGTAGGCCTGCCGGTGGAAACCCCGGTGGGCAGCATGGTCATCGACATCGGCGGCGGAACCACCAACATCGCGGTCATCGCGCTGTCCGGTATCGTGTGCGACTCTTCGATCAGAACTGGGGGCGACGAGCTGGACCAGGCCATCGTCCAGTTCATGCGGAAGACCTACAGCCTCCTCATCGGCGAGCCCACCGCGGAGCGGATCAAGATCAGCCTCGGCTCGGCGGTTCCGCTGGAGCGCGAAGGCGAGATGGACGTGAAGGGTCGGGATCTGGTCTCCGGCCTTCCCAAGACCATCCGGATCGATTCCCGCGGCGTGCGCGACGCGATCCAGGAGCCGGTCTCCCACATCATCAATGCAGTGCGCAGGGCGCTGGAGATGACGCCGCCCGAGCTGGCCAGCGACGTGCTCGAGAACGGCATCATGCTCACCGGCGGCAGCTCCCAGATTCGGGGACTCGACCAGCGGCTGATGGATGAGACCGGCTTGCCGGTCCGGATGGACGACGACCCGCTGACCTCGGTCGTCCGCGGCACCGGCCGCATCTTGGATGACTTCGCCCGGTATGGTACTGTTCTAACAACCTGAAGCGTCCCGCCCAATAGGGCGGACCTCCCGTCCCTCACACCGGCATCCCCGCCCAAGCGGCGAGGGTGTCGGTGTGTTGTTTTTGGGGTCAGCTTGGGCCGAGTACCGCGGTGGGAACTCGCCGATCGGTGGTCGAGCCATCGCCCACCTGCCCGAACCCGTTGTATCCCCAGCAGAACGCCGCATCCCCTGTGGTCAGCCCGCAGGTGTGCCCGCCGGCATAGCCCCCAGCAGTGGGGACCGCAC
>DATKJJ010000318.1:0-5852 GCA_035543695.1 Gemmatimonadales bacterium
CGAAAGTCCTTCGGGTCACGGTCCTCTCCTTACCAGGGGGAGCCACGGTATTCACTAAAGCACCGACCGTGCCCCCGGGGAGTGCGGACGTATGTTGAAGCAGGAGCGTGACTTCGGTTGTCAGGTCTATGGTTTTTGCCGTGTCGGTCAGACGCAGGCGGGCAACTAGCCCGTGTCTCCGGGACACGGCTTGGAGAGAATCAGTCCGGGGGCGTTCTTCGCGAGCGTGCCTCGCTTGCGCCGCTTAATCTCTTCCTGCTTCCAATCGGGGTAGAGGGAGCGAAGCGCGTCCGGCGCAAGAGCGGCGCAGGTGGGGAGCAGCACGTGGACTCCGCCGGGCCGGCTGCGCCGTTGCAGGTCGGCCACCAGCCGGTTGCGACATGTGCTTCTCAAACCCTGCAGGACACCCGGATCGATAATGACGATGTCGAATCCTTCCAGAAAGTTGAGGAACTCCGGCAGGCAGGGATCGAACTGCGTCACGTAGCTCTCGAACAAACTGGAGAGAGCCTCGGCGGCCATTCGCGACTCCACCCGTTCCACGGATCCCAACTCCCCGGCCAGGAAGGTGACCGCTGCATCGTGCGCTGCGAGCAGGTACGTGGTTGGCGCGGCGGCGCTGCCCACCACCAACGCCGAGTCCTCCGGTTCGATTCGAGGGAGAATGGCCGTGAGGGGGCAGTGAGGGTCGAGTCCCCAGTGGGTTGGAGTCCGCTGGGCCGCCCGCAGTTTCAGGAATTGTTGGCGCCACCGCCGGTACGGCTTGAGCGAGAGCCGCTTCATGATGAGCCGGTCAACCGATTCCAGCATCAGCACCTCGGTCAGGACGAACTGACCCTCGGAGGTCGCCTGCAGCTCGGTAGCCGCCTCATCGCCCAAACGGAGCAGCTCGTCTCTCCCGATCGAGTTCTTGTAGCCCTCGATCCGCTGGAGGATGTACTCCTGATAGTGCTGCTTGTCGGAGTAGGGCGACCGCCGCCGCCGTGACGCCTGCCGGACCTGGATCGCGCTCAGCATGGCTCGACGTGTACCGTGACTTCATCCAGCTGCAGAGTGTCCCGCAGCCGGTCCTCGACCTGGTCGGCGATCAGGTGGGCGCTCGTCACGTTGGAGCTCCCATCAACCGCGATGGTGAGCTCGGCAAAGCGGCGGTCGCCGGCATGACGCGATCTGATGGCATAGGCCGAAACCACGCCCGTCACCCCTTCGGCCTCTCGCTGAATGGTGGCCTGGTCCAGTGCCCGCTCATCGACCAGGGTAGGTATCGACCGGCGGAGAATCTGATAACCGGCTCGGCCTACCAGTATGGCCACGATGAGAGCCAAAGTAGGGTCGGCCCACTCCAGACCGTAGCGGGCCAGGAACAATCCGGCCAGCACGCCGAGGGTGATAAACACGTCGGTGCGGGTGTGCAGAGCGTCGGCCAGGAGCAGATCGCTGGCAAGCCTGCGCCCCGCCCGGGTCTCGAACCAGACCACCCCGATGTTGATCACCAGAGTAAAGACGAGCAGCGCGAGGGCCGTGCTCGAGACGCTCACCACGGGAGAGCCGGTAATCAGACGGGCTATGGCTCCGCGAACCAGTTCGAAGATGGAGAGGGCCAGGAGCAGGGCGATAAGCAGGGCGCCGAGCGTTTCGAACTTGGCGTGTCCATAGGGATGGTCCTCGTCGGGCGCCTTGGCGGCTACCCGAACCACGAAGATGGCGAAGATGTTATTGGCCGAATCGACCGACGATTGCAGGGCATCACCGAATACCGCCAAGGAATTGGTGTTCACCCCAACCGCGAATTTCACGATGACCACAACGATGTTGGCCAGCAGAATGCCGCCCAGAACCCGGCGTACCCCGGACGATTTTTCCCGAGAGACCGCTCCGCTGGGCATGGTGCAAGTTGGAAAGGGTGGAGAGCAAAGTCTAGAGCCTGGCGTCTCTCAGCCGGAGACGGCTCGCAACACCGCTCCCTTCAAGTAGCCGGTCTCGGGGATAGTGAGCACTTCCGGATGATCCTCCCCTTGCCCGAGAATCTGCTCCAGCACGACCGCGCGTCCGCTATCGCCCGCCGCCTCACTCAGCATGCCGAGGAACTGCGGCAGGCGGACGTGAAACGAGCAGGAGGCGGTTAAGAGAAATCCTCCCGGTGCCAGCAGCCGGAGCGCGCGCAGGTTGATTTCGCGGTACCCCCGAAGCGCATCCGGCACCGACGCGCGTGATTTCGCGAAGGCCGGCGGATCCAGCACGATGGCATCGAACCGCTCCCTGGCCCGCTCCATCTGCCGGAGCGTCTCCGGCACGTTGGCCTCTCGCCATTCGATGTTGGCCCGTGCGTTGAGCGCCGCGTTGGCGGCGCCACGCTCTAGCGCTTCATGGCTGGAGTCGAGTGCCAGCACGTGAGTGGCCTGCCGAGCCAGATGCAACGCGAACGAGCCGTGATAGGTGAAACAGTCCAACGCCCGGCCGCCCGGCATCATCAGGTCTCCAGCCAGGAGCCGGTTGGGCCGTTGATCCAGAAACGCGCCGGTCTTCTGGCCGTGCCAGGGTGCGGCCAGGTAGCGCACCGGCCCCTCGCGCACCTCTACCTCCTCCGGAACGGTGCCATGGACCAGCTCCGGTACCAGCGTCAGCCCTTCGCGCCGGCGGACCGGAACGTCGTTTCGCACCAGAATCCCTCCCGGCTTCAATACCTCGACCAGGGCCCCAATGATCTGGTCGCGCATGGTCTCCAGGCCGGCAGAGAGCAGCTGAACGACCAGCCAGCGGTCGTAGCGATCTACCACCAGCGAGGGCAGTGCATCACCCTCGGCGTGCACCACTCGGTACGCTGTGGCATCGATGCTCTGCCGGCGGGAGGCGGCCTGCGCAATCCGCTCGCGCCACCACGCCGCATCAATCGTGCGCTCACTTCGCTCCAGGAGCCGGAGCCGGATCTCCGATGAGGGCGAGTGGAGCGCCTGACCCAGAAATTTCCCCCGGACGTCCTCAACCCTGACTAGGCCGGGCTCATCCGAGGCGTCGGGCACCTCGCTGCGGTAGATCCATGGGTGACCCCGAACCCAGCGCTCCGCGCCGCGGGGGGTCACCTTGGCCACGGTCACGCCCGATCGGGCCGCAGAACCGTGGCTCCTCGTAGATAGCAATGCTTGATTTCCGAACGGCTGCGGGTGGTGTAGGCGTGAACCAGGAGTCGGATGCATCGGGGCAGGGAGCCGGGAACCGGAATTTCCGTGGCGTGCAGCAGGGCCACGATATTCCAGCCGAAGTCTTCGGCCGCTCGAGCGGGAAACGCGGCGTCGAGATCTCGGGTGACGGTGAAGAGGGCACTGACGATGTCGTCAGGCTCCAGGTTGTTGGCGTCGATCAGGGCGCGCAGCAGCTCGTCGGTGGCCGACAGAATTTCGCCGGCATCGTTCCGGCTGACAGTAGTGGCCCCTCGGATTCCTTGAAGACGGGCTGGAGACGGCATGAGACATAATGTAGCGTCGCTCCTCCGCCTGATGCTGGTGACGGACGATCGGCTGCTGCAGGGAAGACACCTGCTGCAGCTGGCCACTGCGGCACAGCGGGGCGGGATCACCTCGCTCCAGGTGAGGCTCAAGCAGAAGAGCCCGAGGGAGCTGGTCGAGCTGGTGCGGGCGCTGGTAACCGGATTGGATATCCCCGTGCTGGTCAACGACCGGCCCGACATCGCGATCGCCGCCGGGGCTGCTGGGGTGCATCTCGGGCCCGACGACGTGCCGGTGAATCTGGCCCGGGCCATCGGTCCGCCGGGCTTCATCATCGGTGCATCAGTGGGGACTGAATCCGAGGCCCCTCTCGCCGCCGAAGCCGACTACTGGGGGGTGGGTCCCTGGCGCGAGACCACGACCAAGGGAGACGCTGGCTCCGCCTTAAACCCCGAGGGCTTTCGGCAGATTGTAGCGCTGGCGCGGGACAAGCCCTGCATTGCCATCGGCGGCGTCAGACCGGTGGACGTGGGACCGGTTGTATCGCTGGGGGGGGCCGGCGTGGCGGTTGTCTCGGGAATACTCGGGACGGGCGACACCGAGGCCGCGGCACGGGAGTATCGGGCTAGGTTTTCTGCCTGAGTCTTCGAATGGCTCTGAGATGCTCGCCGTAGGTGCGAGAGAATACGTGGCGCCCGTCCGGACCGGCCACGAAATAGAGATAGCGAACGTCCGCCGGGTAAAGCGAAGCCTCGATGCTTCGCCGGCTGGGCGAGTTCACGGGGCCTGGAGGAAGGCCGGGATTCAGATACGTGTTATAGGGCGAGTTGAACTGATAATCCTTCTCGAATAGCCGGGTTTTCCGCTTTCCCCGTTTCAGACTGATGGCGTACTGCACGGTGGGATCAGCTTGCAGTGCCATGCCGATCCGCAGCCGGTTGCGGTACACGCCGGCAATAGTTTCCCGTTCGGCATCGACCCTCGCCTCTCCCTCCACGATGCTGGCCAGCGTCACCAGCTCCAGGCGGGTCAGCTTGAGGGTATCCAGTCGGGCATCCCAGGCCGATTTCCACTCGGACTTGAAGCCATCAGCCATGATCCGCACCAGCTGTCGAGCGGTGAGGTCGGCCGGCAGGACGTAGGTTTCCGGCCGGAGAAAGCCTTCGAACGAGGGAACCGGCATACCCAGCAATTCGCTGGCGGCCTGGCTGTCGCGTGCCGCAACCACGAAGGAATCGCTTCGGAGGCCCAGCCGCTCGGCGGCCAGCGCCGCCACTTCCTGGATCGTCAGTCCTTCAGGCACGGTGAACCGAAGCGCCGCCTTCTTGCCGTGGGCCAGCATGGTGAGCACGGTCCAGGGAGAAGTACCGGCGGGGAATTCGTATACGCCGGCGTGGACCGAACGTTCCACTCTCCTGAGCTTGGCCATCAGCTTGAACCAGCCCGGATGGGCGATCACACCGTGCGCGGCCAGGCTGTCGGTAACGGCTCCGAACGAGGCGCCGGGAGGAAGAATGACCCGCGCGGGCTTGGCAGAGGAGGTGCAGGCGGTGAGGGCGGAAGCAGCGGCAAGGGCGGAAAGAGCGGAAGCCAATTTGAGCGCTCCAGTGCGGGATCGGCGGGACAGCAGCCTCATCACTCCGCGTCCGCTCCTTCCGCCTTTTCCGCCTTCTCCGTCCTCTCCGCCCTATTCCGCCGTGCATCCAGGAAATGCTGCAGCATCACGGCTGCTGCCAGCGCATCGACCTCCTCCTTGCGGCCCTTGGTGGACCCACCCTGCTCCCATACCGCTGCCAATGCCCGAGCGGTGCTCATCCGCTCATCCCATAGCTCCAGGGGAAGACCGGTGCGGTGGGCCACGGCCTCAGCCAGCGTCCGTGCCGCAATCGCGCTCTCCTCTTCCCGGCCTTCGGGAGTCAGGGGAAGCCCTGCGACCAGGCCCACGAGGTGATAGGGAGTAGTGAGGTCGAGCAGGCGGCGCATAGGGAACCGCTTGCCGGCGCGGCGGACCAAAGTCTCGAGGGGTGTGGCCAGGGTCTGGGTCTCGTCGCTGAGAGCCAGCCCAATCCGAATCTCTCCCCAATCGATGGCCAGGATCCGTCCGGTGGTTGGAATCATCCCAGAATGTAAAACGGAGAGGACGGATTGCCCTCTCCGCCCTCTCCGCCCTTTCCGCCCTCTCCGCCCTGTCTACTGCGCCATGGTGGCGAAGAACTCCTTGTTGTTCTTGGTGCGCTTCATCCGTTCCAGCAGGAATTCCAGCGCCTCCACCGGCGGCATGTCCGCGAGGAAGTTCCGGAGCAGGTACACCCGGTTGAGCTCGTCCTTATCCATCAGGAGCTCTTCCTTCCGGGTGGAGGTCCGCTGAATGTCGATGGCGGGATAGATCCGGCGGTCGGCCAGGCGGCG
>DATKJJ010000319.1:0-2610 GCA_035543695.1 Gemmatimonadales bacterium
AAATCGGCGATCTCACGGATGGTGCCGATGAAGCCGGTGATGCGCTGAGTCAGCGCGCCGAGGGAAGCCACCCGATCCGCGCCTCCGGAGACAAAACCCTTCAGCTCGACCAGCCGGGCGATGGCATCGCCGATCACATCGCGGTTGCGCGCCGCAACCTCGGCGGCCGTGCCGCTGGCCGCGGCAGCCTGGGCTCCCTGACTCATCATCTCCTGTGAGGCATTCGCCAGGGACCCGGTTGCCCGGAGCCCGCCGGTAGCGAATCGCTCCAGCTCCATGGCGCCCTGACGCATGCCAAGCGAAACGTCGGCCAGCGCGCTCGCCGAGGTCCGAAGCGAGTCCGCAACCCGGGCCAGCGACGTAACCTGTTCACCAATTTGGCCCACGGTGAGCACCAGCGGACGCCGCAGTTCGGCAATATGAATTGCCGTGGCCATCTGGCCCGCCAGAGTGCTCATCGCCAAGAGATCCTTGGAGCCGTACACGTGACGCTTCTGATGTTCCACCTCCAGCAGGCCGAGGATCTCGTCGCCAAACCTGATGGGATGAATGACCAGAGACTGGGCGTGGCCGAGCACTCGGGCCACTCGGTCGTCCTTGCGGGTGTCCCGGAGCACCACCCGCTCCCGGGATTCCAGCACTTCCTGCCTGAGGGCGGCCATCTCCTGGGGTGGCTCGCTCCGATTGGGCTGGCCCATCGAGCTTCGGAAGACCAGGGAAATTTGCGAGCCCTGCACCCGGTACACCCGAAAGTCGCTCCAATCGAGCAAGCGGTAGCCCAGCCGCTCGATCTGGGTGAAGGAGCCCTGAAGCGTGGCATTGCTGGCGATGGCCGCTTCCATCAAGTGAACCTTGTTCAGATCCTCGGCGCCTATCGCCTCATCCAGAATCTGACGGGCGAGCAGACCCACGACGCCCAGGGCGATCGCCACGGCCACCCACGCGCCGGGCTCCAGCTTGGCCAGGGTGGCAACCACGATGGTGCTGGCGATGAGAGTCAGCAGGTAGGAGCTGATCTCCCACCGCAGAATCAGGATTTTTTCGGCACTCTCCAGCTTGTTGCGGACCAGCAGGCTGAAGTAGAAGAGAGCCCGGGTCAGGAAAAAATACAGGGCGACGAGAATCGCGCCGGCCGGCAGGAAATCCAGCGTCAACTCGGTGCTTCCGCCCAGGGCGAGAATTGCGGCGTAGGGGCCATAGGCGGCGACGAAGCCGATCACTTCCCGGCCGGCGTTGATCAGGCCAGCCCGCGGCTGCTTCCGGAGTCCGAAGACGTCTGCAGCCGCTACCCCAACCCAGAGCGCGGCGGCAACCGATGATGGACCGATGCAGACCGCTCCCACCAGTGTGGGTATTGCCGATTGGGTCAGGTACGAATACTTGCTCAGCCGGACCGGCACCGCGCGGAGAGCAAAGATGCTGAGCATCAAAAGAGTGGTGGAAACGGGACTGGTTATCCAGCGGGAATCGAGGGCCAGAACTCCGCCCAGGAGTACGAGCCCGCCCAGTGAAAGCATCCTGCTATAGGTGTCGAGCAGCCGCTGGACCTTGATGATCATCTGCCGGTCTCCCCGTCCAGTCCCGCGCGAAGCCGGCGAAGAAAGCGGGCCGCTTCGCGGACGCCGTCGCGACCCAGGACGTCCACCAGGGCACTTCCGACGACTACCCCATCGGCCATCTGCCCCACGGTGTGCGCTTGATCGGGCGTTGAAATGCCGAATCCGACCGCAACCGGCAGGGGAGTGGCCCGCCGCACCTGCCGGATAGACTCGGCCAGATTTTCCGACAATGACGCCGTCGCACCGGTGACACCGAGCCGGGCAACCAGATACACGAATCCCTGGGCTCCTTCGACGGCCACTCTCAGTCTCGATGTTTGGGTAGTTGGGGCGATCAGCCGAATGAGATCGAGACTGCTGGCCTGAACCGCAGATTCGACCATGGGATCGGCTCCGGCCGGCAGATCGGTAAGGATCAATCCGGCGACTCCCAGTTCGCCTGCATCGGCAAGAAAGCGGTCGATGCCGTAGTGGAGAATCGGATTCAAGTAGCTGAACAACACGATGGGACGGCTGAGCTCGAGCTGAGCAAGGAGCTCGAAGGTACCGGCCAGGGTCATGCCCTGCTGCAACGCCTGGAAGGTGGAACGCTGGATCGTGGGCCCGTCGGCCAGTGGATCGCTGAACGGGACCCCAACTTCGATGATGTCCGCCACTTCGGCGACTGCCCGTATGGCGGCGGCACTCGTCTCCCGGGTGGGGTAGCCCGCCGTGAGATAGGGGATGAGGGCCCGCCGTCCGTCGGCACGGAGGGCAGCCCAAGTCCGCGTGAGCGGCGAATCAGACGAAGTAATCGCCAACCGTGATCCCATAGCGCGATGGATTGGTGACTTTGACGATCGATCGCCGGTACGCCCCGCTCTGATCCTTCTCGCCCAAATCAATTTCGATGCCTGGCGCAGGAACGGGGCCGCCGTCGGCGTTGACCGCAACCCGCACCAGGGGTCGCTTGAGCTGTTCGCCATCCGGATTTGGCGCGGAGACGACGGCCACCTCGAAGCTGTCGAGGATGACGCAGGTCCCGACCGGGTAGACGCCGATCAGATTGATC
>DATKJJ010000320.1:0-4654 GCA_035543695.1 Gemmatimonadales bacterium
ATATCTGCTGCGGAATTTGAGTGCGATTGTGCTCGAGGCGAATTACGACGAATTACAGCTGAGAACCAGCGACTACCCTCCGGTGGTGCAACGACGGATTGCCGGCTCGGCAGGGCATCTCTCCAATCGGGCTGCTGCCCAGCTCCTCCGCGAGCTGCATCACCCTGGTCTCTCGATCGTAGTGCTCGCCCATCTGAGCGAACACTGCAATACGGCCTCCGACGCTCGCGCCGCGGCAGCGACCGCGCTTCGGCGCTCCGGTTTCCTGGGAGTGTTGCATGTGGCCGACCAGGACAAGCCGCTGCCGCCTATCCCGGTCGCTCACATGACGGGCATCCAACTGGATTTGGCGCTGTAGTTCCGGGCTACTTGCTGAGGGGGATGCCGAAGCCCAGCGACAGGTGCACGTCGTTCTGGGTCTGCTTCTCCTCCAGCGTGTTTTCATCGACGAAGGTCGTGCCGTAGATGTAATCGTCAGCGGCAACGTAGAAATTGAGAAGGCCGCCGAGATTGAACCCTACCGTTGCTCCCACCACTCCGCCGACGTCGCTCTTGTCCTCGAGATTGGCGTAGGCATCTCCGCCTCGCTTCACCAGACTGGCCCCCGCGTTGAGACCGAGCCAAACCGGGCTGGTCCAGGGGATGACCTGGAAGCTGGCCCGGGCCGACCCAAACAGCAGATTGGCGTCCGTTTTGGTCTCGTTGTTGTTAAAGGTGAATCGGAGGCTGCTCGGCACGTAGGATACGGACGTCACCAGACCTAAGCGGGTGCCGAAGCGGTAACCCAGACGGCCGCCCACTGCCACCGCAACTTCCTGCTTGAACTCCTGCCCCTGAGCGGCTTTGACCAGTTCCGTGGTTGGGATATAGGCCCCAATCGTAGGAGAAAGAAACAGCTGGGCCGAGAGCGGTGAAGCCATGGAGAGTCCGATGACCATTATGGTGAGGCTGGCACGAAGCGATGCAGGGAGCACGGGGCGGCTGTCCTCTCAGTGATGGGTCGAAAGAGATGAATGGATCTGGTGCCAATAGTATCCAGTACAAAGCGGCGGCCGTCTAGTCCGCCGTCATCTCTGTGGACGCAGCTCGCGGTCGGGTTTTCTCACACGATCCAGGGAGGAGGACTTCGGAGGGCTCTGCTAGGCGCTCACGGTGGTGTCGAGGATGGGATCCTCGCACTGCCAGGTCGCGCGGTCAACCGCGTATCCGTTCCGAGTAAGCAGTTCGGAGCCGGCCAGGACGAATCCAAACAGGACCAGAATCAGCGCTATGGTGTGAGCCAGTCCGCTGCGCACCTTCCAGGAAGCCATGGCCGCCCAGACTCCTGCCACGATCACGGTGGTCACCGCGCTGAGATAGCCCAGCAGGGGAAATCCGCAGGAGCGATTGTAGGGCCACCAACCCATAGTCACCGCGAGGCTCAGCGCCAGTGCGACCCGAAACCACATGCCGAGCATGCGCCGCTGGGGACTCACCTCAGGCCGGGGAACGATGTTCATTGGACCGAAAGAGCTGGACGAGCGCGTGGCCGGAGCTCGCGCGGGCTCCGGCTGTCCCTGAAGACCAGGCAGCTGGGCCAGTAGGCGGTCTACCACGCCCGCCATCGGGTCGTGCTGGGGACCCCGCGGCGGTGTCGGCTTCGGCATTGGGCTCCAGGGGCAGATAGGGATGGCAGGCGCTCGATATCGCATGGCATGAGGCATACCATCCCCCGAGCTTCCTAAGTCATTGCTGGAGCCTCGAGCCTCCACCCCCGGCGTGCGATCTTCTGCACCACTTGACCACCGGATGCAGTTGGGCTGGAAACGAAACGCCCCGGGTTTCAACCCGGGGCGCTCGATTATGACTTTGGCTGCGTTCGGGATTAATACATCCCGCCCATGCCGCCGCCCGCAGGAGCCGCCGGAGCCGGCTTGTCCTCTTTCTTCTCGACCACAACGCATTCGGTGGTGAGCAGGAGACCCGCGATGGACGCCGCGTTCTGCAGCGCAGTGCGGGTGACCTTGGTCGGGTCGATGACGCCGGCCCGAACCAGATCCTCGTAATTATCGGTCGCGGCGTTATACCCGAAGTTCTTCTCCTTCGACTCCTTCACCCGGCCGACCACGATCGAGCCCTCGGCGCCCGCGTTCTGGGCGATCATCCGAATGGGCTCCTCAAGCGCCCGGCGGACGATCTCGACCCCGATCTTCTCGTCCTCGGTGCCCTTGAGCTTGTCCAGTCCCACCTGAGCGCGGACCAGTGCGACACCGCCGCCGGGAACGATGCCCTCCTCGACTGCGGCGCGGGTGGCGTGCAGCGCGTCCTCGACCCGAGCCTTCTTTTCCTTCATCTCGGTCTCGGTCGCGGCGCCGACGTTGATTACGGCGACTCCGCCGGAGAGCTTGGCCAGCCGCTCCTGCAGCTTCTCGCGATCGTAATCGCTGGTGCTCTT
Source organism: Gemmatimonadales bacterium (assembly GCA_035543695.1). Classification (GTDB taxonomy): domain Bacteria; phylum Gemmatimonadota; class Gemmatimonadetes; order Gemmatimonadales; family GWC2-71-9; genus CAVVWJ01. Next base: position 2,435 of record DATKJJ010000320.1, read on the forward strand.
GTCTACCGCGGCCTTGATCTCGTTGATCCGGCCCTGAATGTCGTTCTCCTTGCCGCGGCCATCGACCACGGTGGTGTTGTCCTTGTCGACCACCACCCGCTTGGCCCGGCCGAGATCATTGAGAGTGGAGTTCTCCAATTTGAAGCCGAGCTCCTCGGAGACCACCTGGCCACCGGTCAGCACCGCGATGTCGCGCAGCATTTCCTTGCGCCGATCGCCGAAGCCCGGGGCCTTCACCGCGCACACCTTGAGGGTGCCGCGCAGCTTGTTCACCACCAGCGTGGCCAATGCCTCACCCTCGACATCCTCCGCGATGATGAGCATGGGACGCCCGCTCTGGGCCACCTTCTCCAGAACCGGGAGCAGCTCCTTCATGGCCGAAATCTTCTTGTCGTGGATCAGGATGTAGGGGTCGTCCAGCACCGCCTCCATCTTCTCCGGATCGGTGACGAAATAGGGAGACAGATAGCCCCGGTCGAACTGCATGCCATCGACGGTCTCGAGAGTGGTCTCCAGACCCTTGGCCTCCTCGACCGTGATCACCCCATCCTTGCCGACCTTCTCCATGGCCTCGGCGATCAAGTTGCCGATTTCCTTATCATTGTTGGCCGAGATGGTGCCGACCTGGGCGATCTCCTTCTTCCCTGCCGATGGAACCGAGAGGGTCTTCAGCTGTTCGACCACGGCCTCCACGGCCCGGTCGATACCCCGCTTCAGCTCCATGGGATTGGCGCCCGCGGTCACATTCTTCAGCCCTTCGCGGAAGATGGCCTGCGCCAGCACGGTGGCAGTGGTGGTGCCGTCGCCGGCGAGATCGGACGTCTTGGTAGCGACCTCCTTCACCATCTGCGCGCCCATGTTCTCGATCGGGTCGCTCAGCTCGACTTCCTTGGCCACCGTGACGCCATCCTTGGTGACCGTCGGGGAGCCGAACTTCTTGTCGATAACGACGTTTCTGCCCTTGGGACCGAGGGTGACCTTCACCGCTTCGGCCAGCTGGTCCACGCCCCTCTTGAGTTTGGAGCGGGCATCGGTGTCGAATTGAAGCTCTTTTGCTGCCATGTCTTTTCTCCTGAAAGGATTCGGGAGGCACGTGCCGCCCGTGTCGGTTTAGCTGATCTTGGCCAGAACGTCGGATGCCTTGATGATGATCACTTCCTCATCGCCCAGCTGAAACGGGGTGCCACTGTACTTCCCGTAGATCACGCTGTCGCCGACCTTGAGGTCGACCGGTACCCGCTGACCCTTCTCCATCCGGCCCGGCCCGACGGCGATCACTTCACCCTGGGTCGGTTTTTCCTTGGCAGTATCCGGGATGTACAGACCCCCGCGCATGGTCTCCGCCTCATCGGACGGCATGATCACGACGCGATCCTCCAGGGGCTGCAACTTGAGACTGGGCTTGGCCTTGGTAGCAGTTGCCATCGGTACGACCTCCACTACTGGTTGGGTTGAGCGGCGTAAACCGCTGGTATAATAGGGGTTGGCACTCTTGATATGGGAGTGCTAAGACCCGGAAGATAAGAGCAAAGCTCTTGCTGTCAAGCCGCTTGTGTCGCGCCCAGCCTAGGCAATCGAGGTGCCTGGGAAACGCGCCAGGTTGGCAGATTTAACGTGAGGTGATAACGCCAAGGCAGGCCGGACTGCCGCTACGGTAGGTGTGTCCCCCAGTAACCCTTGCTCAGCGGCTTCCCTGCGGAATCAGCCGCCGAACTCCCACCCAGCGCCGGTACCACCAGCGTCCATAGGGATCCGCCGCACTCAGCGTGCTGATTTGGACGCCCTTGGTTGCGCTGTGAATGAACCGGCTTTGTCCAACGTACAATCCCACGTGCGTAACTGGTCCGCCGTGATTGGAAAAGGTGAGCAGGTCTCCCGGCCGTAATCGTTCGAGCTTTCGGTCCACCTTGGCACCCTGCCGGGCTTGATCCGTGCTCCGGCGCGGAAGTACGATCCCGTGCTTGGCGTAGGCGTATTGGATCAGGCCCGAGCAGTCGAAGCCCTCCCCCTTCTCACCGGTGCCGCCATACTCGTACGGCCGGCCCATCGCCTCAGTGGCGGTAGCGATCACCGAATCGGCGAGGGTGAGCGGCGCGGTTTGGGAGTCCACCGCCAGTGGCGGCGGCGCGTCGCGCACCACGGGAGACGGGGCCGTCGAGGACGGAGGGATTGGCGGAGAGGAAGCGCTCGAGCCTCCCAGGTGAATCGCCATGCCGATCG
>DATKJJ010000321.1:0-3483 GCA_035543695.1 Gemmatimonadales bacterium
GGCAACCCCGCAGCTTCCCGGTTTGCTTTTCGCATGAGGGAGGCGGTCGAGCTTGCCAACGCAGAGATCTACGGCTACGCCCGGGAGCACCCCGAGGTACGAGGGATGGGCACCACTGTCACGGCCGCCGGGATCTTCGGCAATGACCTCTACCTGGCACAGATCGGCGACAGCCGTGCCTACCTGGTCCGGGGAGCCGAGGCGATTCAACTGACCAAGGATCAGAGCCTGATGCAGCGCCTGGTGGACGCGGGCGAGCTGACCGAGATCGAGGCCGAACAGAGCGAGCGGCGCAACATCATCCTGCAGGCCCTCGGCCCCGACCCGCGGGTGAAGGTGGATCTCACCCATCAACCGGTGCGGCGGGGAGACACCCTGATTCTTTGCTCCGATGGACTGTCCGGGCTGGTCCGGCGGGAAGAGTTCGCCGCTCTGGCCCAACAGCACCGAGATCCGCAGGCCCTGTGCGCCGCGCTCATTGACCTGGCGAATGAGCGGGGCGGGCCCGACAACATCACCGTCATCACGGCGCGGTTCGAGGGGGACGGCCTGCCGGAAGCCGCCGGGGAAGACGGGGTAGGTTACCAGAGTTACCGGATTTCCGCGCCCACCAACCAGCAGGACTCCGACAACGCCTCTGACACCCCGACCCCATCGAGTGATGCCGGCACCATCGCGCTGGACCGGCTCCGCAATCTTGGCCTCATCATGCTGTTGGTTGGCGTCGTCATGCTTCTGCTCGCCGTGTGGCGATAGGGTTTGACCACTCCCTCGAGCGCACCCGCCGAGTCAGCCTTCACTTCTCCACTGCATCGTCGTCTTTCCTGGATAGCCGCGCTCGCCTTTGCTTCCGGGTTTCCCTTTGGTCTGATCAACGAAACAGTTCCGATCTACCTGCGCAGCAGCGGCGCCAGTCTGGTGGAGATTGGCCACCTGGCCAAGCTCAGTCTGCCCTGGAGTCTGAAGTGGCTGTGGGCCCCGCTGGTAGACCGGCACGGCAGCAGACGGCGATGGATCACAGCCTGCCTGCTCGGCCTGGCCGGCCTGAGCTTCGCGTTGGGAAGCTTTCCCCCAGGACGCCTGAATGCGGTGTTCTGGGTTGTGCTCACCGGCATCGTCGTGCTCTCGGCGACGCAGGACATCGCGATCGACGCATACACGATTCAGTCCACAACCACGCGCGAACTGGGCGTGGCCAACTCCGTTCGGATCACCTTGTATCGGGTGGGCATGTTGTGCGCGGGAGGCTTGCTGGTCTGGCTGGCAGGTCGGATCGGCTGGTCGTTGAGCCTCATCGTCGGGGCGGGTCTGCTCGCCGTGTTGGCGCTGTGCGCCTCGATGCTGCCGCCAATCGATCGCGCCAGCGGACATGCCCATACCGTGTGGGAACCGATCCGGGAGCTCTTTGCCCGACCCGGCATCGGCGCCGTGATGCTGTTTGCCTTGATTTTCAAGTTCGACATAGCGGCGCTGGAGCCGATGATGCGGCCGTTCTGGGTCGACAGCGGCCTGACGCTGGAACAGATCGGCGCCGTGATCACCTCCGGCCGACTGGTCGCAACCATCGCCGGCGCGGCGCTGGGAGGCGTGTTCACCACCCGCTACGGCATCTTTACCGGCCTCTGGGTGCTGGGGTTGGTTCAGGCCCTCTCCGGTTTGGTCTACTGGGGCACAGCCATCGGGGTGCAACAGCATTTGTGGGCCAGTACTGGTGGACTGGGTAGCAAGGGTCTGATTGTTGGTGCCGCGTACTTCGAGAGTTTTGCCGCGGGACTGGGGACCTCGGCCTATCTTGCCTTTCTGATGTCTGTCTGCGAGAAGCGCTATGCCGCAACTCAGTTCGCGGTTCTCTCCGCGCTGCTGGCGCTCACCCGCTGGATTGCTGGCGATCTCTCCGGTGAGCTGGCCGAGCGATTAGGCTACGCCAGCTACTTCCTGGTCACTTTTTTTCTGGGCTTACCCGCGTTCGCGCTGATTCCCCGCTTGAGGCACGCGAGCCGAGCATGAGGAGGTAGCTCAGCGCGGCGTAGTGAACCGGTGCCCGAGCCAGCGTGCTACCGCTTCCTGCATCAGCCGCTGACGGTGCCAGGCCAGCAACACCGGAGCGCGATTGGGCAGCTCACTCAGCATCCGAGGGTGGCCAAAGAGGATCAGGAGATCGGCCCCCGTCGCATAGTGAGCGAGCGCCTCACGGGAGGCGGACCCCAGGCCCGACCGTCCCTTCCAGGCACGCGGCTCGGCAAAGACCATGACCACCCGCGATCCACCGGAGTAGCGCCCGATCAACTCGGGACCAAGAGCGCGTTGCACGTAATCGGTGGAGCTTGGCGGGTACGGACCGCCCACATCGTCGTCGACCACCACCAGATCCAGCGGTCCTACCAGCGTTGGCGGCGCGCCTCGCACCATCCCCGCTTTCAGCAGTGTGTCCGCCAGCGCGTCGGCCGATTCAAAGGGCCCTCGAGTTACCGGCGGGGTCGGGGCGGTTGCAGCCGTAAGCGCGCGATCATAGCGGGTGAGTGACTCCTCCAACCGTTCCCGGCTCAGATTGCCGCTGGCCAGCGCTGCCTCCAGCGCGTCCCGCACTCGCCGGGGATCGTTGGGATAGAGCAGCAGATCGGCCCCGGCCTGTACGGCCTGTACCGCGGCGTCGGACTCGCGCCGGCCCGACAACGCACCGTCCATTATCAGGGCGTCAGTAACCACGAGGCCATCGAACCGAGACTTGCCCCGAAGCTCTCCCAGCAGAGTGCGGGACAAGGTGGCTGGGAGATGGGAGTCGTCCAGCGACGGATAGGCCACGTGGGCGGTCATGATGGAGGCGACGCCGCTTTCGATGGCCACGGTAAACGGCAACAGGTCGGCACTGCGCAGAGCTGCGGCCGGCGCTTCCACCACCGGCAAGGTGATATGCGAGTCGACCGTGGTCCGTCCATGCCCCGGATAATGCTTGGCACAGGCCAAGGCTCCCGCGGACTGACATCCCTCGATCCATTGTCGCACGCAGGTGGCCACGTCGTTGGGATCGGCGCCGAACGCCCGGGTCTGCACGATGGGATTCTCCGGCAGGACGTCGAGATCCGCTACCGGAGCAAAGATCCAATTGATTCCTACCGCCCGCGCCTCCTGAGCCGTCACCGATGCGGCCCAACGGACCACCGCGGGATCTCCCAATGACGCCAGAGCCATGGGTGGAGGGAATTCCGTGAGTCCCGCGATCTGCTGTCCTGCTCCCCGCTCCAGGTCCGCAGCCAGCAGCAGTGGCCGACCGGCCCGGCGCAACAGGTCAGCGGTGAGACGGCGAACGCTTTCGGCGGTCCCTCCGAAGATGATGAAGCCGCCCACCCCGATCTCCAGCGCGTCGGCGATCCTGCCGGCCTCGTGGGCAAAGCCGCTGAGCGCTTCAGAGCGCAGAGCCGGAAGAATCAGCCGGGCTGGTATTCGAGTGCTGGCATCCGGGGTCATGCGGGTGTCACCGCGCCC
>DATKJJ010000322.1:0-4751 GCA_035543695.1 Gemmatimonadales bacterium
GCGATCCGTCCGGGGGCGACAATGCGAATGTCCTGGCCCGGCTGGTCGGTGAGGACAAGACCTGAGTCACCGGCCCGCAGCTCGGAGCGCATGCCTCCCTGCACCGGCGTCAGATACAGTCTGCCATCGTACTCCTCCAGATCCACGCCGGTGTCGCCCTTCATGTACCGGCCCATGAGCGCGATGGCCTGGGACCGGGTGAGCGGAGCCGGAGCGGGAATGGGGCGAAGCGGCTTGCCCTCGCGGGTGGCGAGCAGCATGCGAAGCGCCGCTTCGGCGATGGCATCGGTCACCGCATTGACCACGTCGAGCGTCGCGACCACGACCACGCCCAGCGAATCGTCGGGCAGCGCCTCGAGCGAGGTGGCAAAGCCATAGATGGCGCCGTCGTGTCCAATGGTTCGATGCCCGTCCAGTGTATCGATACCGAAACCGATGCCGAACCCGGTGGTGGCACCGGAATCGGCGAACTGGGGAGTCCACATCGAGTCCAGCGTGGCCCGGGCGAGGAGTCGCTTTCCGCCGGGGAGCGCGCCTCCGTCGAACAACACCGACATGAAGCGGCCGAGGTCGAGGACGGTGGTGTAGAGACTGCCGGCCGGACCTACTCCGAGCTGAAAAGTCGGCGCCTCGAAGCGTCTGCCGTCCACGGTCCACATGTAGCCCTTGGCCAGGCCGGCCCGGACGTCGGCCCTGGGCTGAAAGGCACTCGCCCGCATGCCGAGCGGCTCGAGCACCGCATGCTGGAGGTAGGGATAGAAGGACTCACCCTGGGTCCGCTCCAGCACCTCGCCCAGCACCGCGATGCCGGCGTTGGAGTATTTGGTCTGCTTGCCGGGGGGATAGATCAGGCTGGTCCGATTGAGGCTCGCGACGGTGGCCGCCAGGGTCGGCTCGGTGTCGTCGAAGTAGTGGCCGACTGGCGGCTCCCGGGTGAGGCCGGACCGGTGGGAGGTGAGCTGCCGGAGCGTGATCTCCCCGCCGAAAGGATTTCGGGGGTGGAAGTCGGGGAGATAGCGATCAACCGGAGCGTCGAGGCTCAGCTTGCCCCGCTCGACCTGCTGCATCACCGCGATGTCGGTGAAGAGCTTGGAGACCGACCCCACTCGATACACCGTGGCCGCGGTGGCGGGAACTCCCGCGGCGGAGTCGGCCCAGCCGAATCCGCGGGCCCACACCACTCGGCTGCCGTCCACCAGCGCCACCGATACGGCGGGGATCCCGTGCTCCGCCCGTTGCTGCTCGATCACCGTGCTGAGCGCCTGGGCCACATCCTGATAGCGAGGGTCCGGCTCTACCGTGGCCTGAGCCCAGGCGGCGCGGGGAAGCAGACCGGCCAGGATGGCCGCGAGTGCACGCAGTGTATACATTCTCGGATACACTTTACGCAGGCGGCCGCCGGATATGAACTGCAGATATGCCATCTTCACTCTCGTGCTGGTTGGGTTCGCCTCTGCCAGCGGTGTCCTCGAGGCCCAGAGCGCGGTGCCGGACAGCGTGGCCCGCCGGATCGATGCGGTGTTCACCAAGTTCGGCCCGGATTCGCCCGGCTGCGCTCTGGGCGTCTACCGCGATGGCCGCATCGTCTACGACCGGGGCTACGGCAGCGCGGACCTGGAGCGGAAGGTGCCGCTCTCGCCGGCCTCGGTGCTCGACATCGGCTCGACCTCGAAGCAGTTCACCGCGATGAGCATTCTGCTCCTGCAACGGGACGGCAAGCTCAGCCTGAACGACGACATCCGCACCTACCTGCCCGAGCTGCCGGACTACGGTACCCGGATCACCATCGGGGACATGCTGCACCACATCAGCGGCCTGAGGGACTACACCACGCTACTGGTGCTGGCCGGAAATCCCACGGAGAACTGGACCACCGACCAGGACGCCCTCGACGTCCTGGCCCGGCAGCGGGGGCTCAACTTCAAGCCCGGCAGCGAATGGCAGTACAGCAACTCGGGCTTCTTCCTGCTCTCGGTCATCGTGAAGCGGGTGAGCGGGCAGTCGATCCGCCGCTTTGCCCAAAGCCGGATCTTCGGGCCGCTGGGCATGACCCACACCCACATCCACGACGACCATACGATGGTGGTTCCCAACCGTGCCATCGCCTATATCCCGAGCGACAGCGGTGGACCCTACCGGATCGAGATGTCGGACTGGGAACAGGCCGGTGACGGCTCGGTGCTCACGACGGTGGAAGACCTGGTCAAGTGGGACGAGAACTTCTACACCGGTCGGGTGGGCGGTCCGAGCGTGCTGGCTGAAATGGTGAAACCGGGTAAGCTCGCAACCGGGAAAGTGCTGGACTACGCCTCGGGTCTTTTCCTGGGCGAGTACCGCGGACTCAAAATCGTGGAGCACGGCGGCGCGTGGGCCGGCTACCGAGCCCAGCTCATGCGGTTTCCCACCGAGCACGTCTCGGTGGCCTGCCTCTGCAATCTGGGGACCGCCGGACCCACCGAACTGGTGCAGCGGGTGGCGGACGTCTACCTGGCCGACCGGCTCCAGCCTGCGCCGAAGCAGGCGGCGACGGCCTCGGATACCGTAGCCGGCGCCGGCTCGCCCGTTCTGCCGCCGGACCGGTTGCAGGACGTAGTGGGCACCTATCGCAATGCCAAGCTGGGCGAGGTGGGGCGCATCGCCCTGCTCGAGGGCAAGCTCACCCTCAAGTACGGCGGCGGATCCTTCGCGTTGCAGCCGGTCAGCCCCACCGAGTTCCGTCTGGCCGATCTCGACGTCCGCCTCCGGTTCAACCCCGCGCAGGGCGCCCGTCCGCGGAGCATCCAGCTCATCGGCGCGGGACTCGACCAGCCGGTACTCGAGGCAGTGCCGCCGTTCCATCCTTCCGCCGAGGCTCTGCGCGAGTTTGCGGGTGAGTATTTCAGCCCCGAGCTGGCGAGTACTTACGGGGTGGCTCTGGAGAAACAGGCGCTGGTGCTCCATGCCCGCAATCTTCCGGCTACTTCGCTCGACCCCACCATCCCCGACGAGTTCGAATACCCCAGCGTAGGCCTGACTCTGCACTTCACCCGCAAGAGCGGGAAGGTCGATGGCTTCACGCTGGCCTCGGGCAGAACTCAGGGCATTCGCTTCGAGCGGCGGCAGGCTACCAGCTCCCTCTCTCGCCCGCCCGGCCGATGACCCGCTCGAGCCGCTCAGCGGCGTTGCGCCAGTTGGTCTGCACCGCGCGCTGGGCGACATCGGCGTTCCCCTTGTCGATGGCGGCGACGATCGCGTCGTGCTCGGCCGCGGACGTCCTGAGATCGCTCACCAGCAGGCTGAGGTAGAGCCGCTCGTAGCGCTCCGCCTGGGGCTTGATCGTCGTGTGGAGGGCGAGCAGCCGGCGTCCGGCGCCGGCGTCGACGTAGGTGCGGTGAAAGGTGCTGTCGAGGTCGTGCAGCCGATTGTAGTCGGGCCGGCGCACGTCGGCCTCGCGGCGGAAGTCGGCATTGATGGCGCGAAGCGAGCGGGCCAACGCCCGCCGCTCGGTCGGAGGAAGCATCGCGGCCCACCGCGCGGCCAGTCCCTCGATCTCCGCGACGATATGGAAGACCTCGCGGGCATCGTCGCTGGTGAGCGGGGCCACCGTCGGGCGGGCCAGCCGGCCCCCGGAGGGGTCCACGATGTAGCCCTCCTGCTGCAGCCGCTGCAGGGCTCCCCGCACCGGGGTGCGGCTCACCCCGAGCCGGGCGGCGACATCGCTCTCCACGATCCGGCTCCCCGGTGCCATCACGCCGTGGACGATGAGGTGCCGGAGCCGCTCGTACACCACCAGTGGACGCTCCCCCCGGACCATCTCCGCCGCGCGGCGGGGACGGGAGCTGCGGGGCGACGCAGGAGCTTTCAGGGCCATGCCGTCTCCGGGCTGGATGAGTTGGGCAACGATACTACTCCCGGGAGAGGGTTGTCGAGCGGGGCCGGCGGTTTCCCCAGGACGTCTTGCGCAATCCTGTCTTGGCATCCATTCTTGTGCCGGAAACTGTATACAGTGAAGCTATGCCGGCTCCATCCGTTCGCAAGACACTGTTCACCGCCCACGACCTCCCGCGGAATCGGACCATGGCCAAGCATCCTGCCTCGCACGCCGTCGTTCTGCTCGGCATTCTCCTGCTGGGACCGACCGGTCTCGCCCGAGCCCAGGACTCGGTGCTGGCCGGCGTCGTCCTCAGCTCCACCAGCTCCCTGCCCCTGGAAGGCGCCCGGCTGACCATCGACGGCAGCCCCCTGATCCAGACCAGCGACGCCAACGGACGGTTTCGATTTACCGGGGTCGAGGCACCCCAGGTGACGCTGCGGGTGGTCCGGGTTGGCTATCAGCCCGCCGCCGTTGTGGCCCGGGCGGGCGACACCGACATCCAGATCCGGCTCAGGGAGGCGGCGGTCCAGCTGAACGAGATCGTTGTCACCGGGCAGGCGGAGGGAACCGAACGCCGGGCAGTGGGCAACTCGATCGTGACCATCGATGCCCCGGCGGCGCTGGAGCTGTCCGCCGCGGAGGACGTCACCCGGCTGCTCAACGGACGAGCTCCTGGCGTCACCGTCGTACCGAACTCGGGTCGCATAGGGGCCGGTCCCAGTCTCACCGTGCGCGGCCTGGGGTCGCTCTCGCTCAACACCCAGCCGCTGGTGTACATCGACGGCGTTCGGGTCAACAACGACGTGAGCAGCGGGCCGCTCGCTGCCGGCGGTCTGGTGGTCTCCCGGCTGAACGATGTGGCGCCGGAAGACATCGAGAGCATGGAGATCATCAAGGG
>DATKJJ010000323.1:0-5043 GCA_035543695.1 Gemmatimonadales bacterium
GGCCAGGCAGATTCCAGTCCGAGGTGACAGTCTCCGGATGGCGCCATCGGCTCAGAAAGACAGTTCGAAGGCGGGGCAGGGTAAATAGGAGCACTGGAGCTGAGGATCGGCCCGGCGCGGCGCCGATCCTCTTAGCAAGCGGTCGTTCTACGTGACGGGGATCACAAACGAGGAGCCCGTCAGGATCCTCGCGTCGCCTTGAAGGTGCCGTTCAGCACCTTTCCACCGCTCGCCTTGGCCTGATAGCTGCCGATCAGGGTGTCGCCCACCAGCTTGGCGTGGGTCCGCGTCACCACCCGCGCCTTCAGGGTGGGGCTCTGATGCGGATCGGACTGGTACACGAACGTGCTGTCGCCGGTCGAAACCATCTTCACGTTGTACTTCTCCCCGCCCGAGAACGCGACCGTTCCAGCCAGACTGCCGTCGGGAGACCGGCTCCATGTAATGGTGAAGGGCTGGGCTCGGCTGGAGCCGTTGTCGTATCCCTTGGCAGTCCAGCTGCCGAGCAGGCGGTCGGCGACGGCGGTTGCGGCCTGGGACGACGACGCCGTGTCCCTGGCCATGACGGTATCGGTAGACCGGGCCGAGTCGGCCATGGTCATGGTGTCGCGGTCGGTCCGCTTCTCGCAGGCGACCAAGGTGAGGGCGGTGGCAGTGACGATCAGATAGCGCATTGCGCCTTCCGGTAGGAGGTCTCTCCAAAATACCGGGGGGATCGTTTTCTGGTCAGGCTAGGGCTCTCCGCCTGGTCCGCCCGTCGGCCTGTTTGCTACACTCCTCCGGTGACGCCGCCCACTGTTCGACCCGCATCATCCCCACCGACAATCCAGACCCGTCGGCCTAACCTTGAGGTGCACTCCAGCCACCAACGCCCGGCACCGCCCGGGCACAGCGAGGGGTACCTCGAGGGAGAAGCTATGGAACCGCGCGTCTATGCCCATTCACAGAGCTACCGTCTTCGGGAGCGGATGAGCGACGCCCAGATCAAGCACGGCCAGGAGATCCGGGCCGACCTGACCGGGATTCGCGTTACCGCCGCCGTAGATGGTTGGCGCACTCCCGCAGCGAACGCGGACATCGGTGCAATCTTCTTCTGCACCATGGGTCCGATCCGGATTCGCGAAGTACTGACCGAAGGGGACAGCGAGCCGCTGCCTCGAGAAGTCCTGCTGGACGGTCTGGCGGTGCCCGGCCCAGGTACCTACGACATTCTGAACGCGGTCGTGCACTCCAACGGATCGCTGCTGGTCCGGGCCGACGCCAACACCCAGATTGTGCCGCGGGCGCTCAGTCCGGATTTGCCCTGGGTCTGATCCGAGCTGCAGCGTGAGCATAGCGCGTCATCTCCAGCGCCCGGAGAACCCGGCGAAGAGCCGACTCTCTACCGCGCTGGGGATGACGCGCTTCTTCACGGGGGTGACTCTCCCTTGTCGAGCTGCTCCAGATCAGCAGCACTCCAGCCACGACGACTATTCCGGCCAGCACCGTCCTGAGCGCGAATGGTTCGTCTCCCACCACCCAGGCTAGCGCCAGGGCCACGATCGGATTCACGAACGCGTAGGTCCCTGCGGCAGCTGTGGAGGTCGCCTGCAACAGCCAGGTATACGCCCCGAATCCCAGCACGGTTCCGCCGAACACCAGAAATCCGACCGAGATTATTGCTCGGGAGGTGAGTTGGTGAGCGCTCCAGCCGGAAAGCTCGCCCGTGGCGGCGCTCAGCAGCAGCACCACCAGGCCTCCTCCCAGCAACTGCATGGCGGTTGACTGAGCCACCGATTGAGGCTTGGGACCGTCTCGGCCGATGAGGGATCCTGCAGCCCAACTGAGCCCGCCGCCCAGCAGTGCGAGGCGATCGGTCATTGAGCCGGCCCCGGCCCCGTCTCCGCCGGTGAGCAGAGCTACCCCGGCAACTCCCAGAACCAGACCAGCGAGCACCAGGCGATGCGGCATACGGCGCTCACGCCAGGAGGAAAGGAGCACCATCCAGAGTGGAGTGGTGCTCATGTAGAGCGCTGCCTGACCGGAGGAGACCCGCTGTTCGGCCCCGGCCAAGACACTATGGCAACCAACGAAGAGGAACCCCCCCGCGAGCGCAGCGGTGAGCCATTGTGATGCGGTGGTTGGTCCCAGTTTTCGGCGGGCGCCTAACCAGGCGTAGAGAACCAGGGCCCCGCCGATGCATCTCGTGGCGATGGTAAGGAGTGGCGGCACCTCCGCTACAGCGTAGCGAAGCGCGAGGAAGGTGCCGCCCCAAAAGAGGTAGATGACCGCAAAGGCGCCGATCACCGCCCATCGCGGGGCGACTGCGTCAGCTCTGGGCGACGGGTGCCGAGTCAAAGACCACCTCGTAGTGGGTGACATGATCGTCACGTTCGATCAGAAACTGCTCGTCCTCGGGATAGAACACTGCCCGGTCCAGGTCTGGACCGGCGAACTGCCGGATGGCGCTCTCCGAGTCCCACAGCGAGACCAGCAGGAACTCGGCTTGTCCATCTGCCACCCGGCGGAGCGCGAGCACCCCGCGGTTTCCCTCGATCTTCCGGTATTCGGCCAGGCCGGTCTGGTGCAGATAATCCAGGTAGCGCTCCGCGTCTTCCGCCTTGGTTGCGCCGCGCCAGGTTCGAGCGAGCATGGGAACCTCCAAAGTGTGCACCGGTATAGGAGCCTTTACTGGTGCAATGGTACCGGCTATATTTGCACCTGTCAAGAGGCGAATACTGGTGCAGGTTTGAGCCGAGGAGGTGGGTACGTGCCGGAAGTGGTGCTGCCCTTTAAGTACCTGGGTGGGGATCCCGCGATCGATCTGGTGAACACCGTGGATTGGACCTCTGGGGGCCTGAAGGACGAGCGGCTCGGCGACTACCAGCGGCTGACACGGTGGGCCGAAGGGTCAGGCGTCGTCTCACCTCAACTGGCGGCAAAGCTTCGGCGGAAAGCGGCCGGATATCCGAATGACGCCACCACCGTCTACCGCGCCGCCCTTGGGGCCCGAGAAATCATCCGGCGATTGTTCGTCGAGCTGGCCGAGGGATCGGCGTCCGCCGGAGCAGTGGCGGACTTCAACCGGATCCTGGCGCCCGTGCTGCAGCATTTGAGGGTGAGGCCGCTCGGTACCCCCCCGCACCTCCAGCTTGGCTGGGAAGATGAGGAGAACAGACTCGACTCGGTCCTCTGGCCGGTGCTGTGGTCGGCCGCCTCGCTGATCTCTTCCGAAGAGGCATCCCGGATTCGGGTGTGTGGGGGTGAGGACTGTGGCTGGATGTACGTTGACCGTAGCCGGAACGGCCTCAGGCGATGGTGCCAGATGGAGAGCTGCGGCACCCGCGAAAAGACCAGGCGGAGGCGGCGCGGCGGTACGGCGGTGACGCAGTAACCTACTCCCGCCGTACGCCCCGAAGCAGTACTGCCGTGAAGATCGCCGTGCCAAGCGCTATCGCTGCGCTGATCAACGCGACCACCGCGAAGGAATGACTGAACGCGATGCGTGCCGCCGCTACCAGCTCGGAGCCGGCCGCCCCGGGCAGCGCGGCGGCCTCGGCAACCGCTGCTCCCAGCGTACCCCGGGCAGACTCCGCTACCGAGGGCGGGATTCCCGCCGGCACATTGTTCAGCATCATCTGACGATAGACTATTCCCCCGATGCTGCCGAGCACCGCGATACCGAGCGCGCCGCCCAGCTCGGAGCTGGTCTCCGATATAGCGGATGCCGCTCCGGCCCGCTCTATCGGAGCGCTCCCCACGATCAGGTCGGTTGCGAGAATGACCACCGGCGACATGCCCAGCGAGTATACAATCGAAGCCACCAGGAGCAACGTCAGACTGGTGGTATTTCCCAGGCCGGCCAGGAGGAGGAACCCTATCACCGACAGGAGTAGACCTCCGCTCATCACTCTGGCGGCAGGGAACCGCCGGGCCAGCGCGGGAACCAGCAAGGATCCAACGATGTAGGCGCACATCAACGGTACCGTCCACAGGCCGGCTTCGAGAGGAGACAATCCCAGAACCAGCTGCAGGTACTGGGCGATGAAGATGTAGCCCCCGAACGAGATGAAGGTCGCGAGGGTGTACGCGGCCAGTGAGGCGCTGAATGGGGCAGAACGGAAGAGCGCGAGGTCGAGAAAAGGGTCGGCCAGCCTGCGCTGGCGGCGAACGAAGACTATGCCGACGAGTGCGCCCGCCGTTGCCGCCAGTCCAGAGATCCAGCTGGGTCCATCGGCAGCAAACCGTTTGAGGCCATAGATCACCAGCAGCACCGCAGCCAGTGAAAGGGCGGCACTCAGAATGTCGAGTCGCCGAACCTTGGGGTCCCTGAACTCGGGGAGCAGAATCGGGCCTACGATCAGGAGCAGCACCATCACCGGAACGCCGATGAGGAAGGCCGATCCCCACCAGTAGTGCTGCAGGACAATACCGCCGAGAATGGGGCCCAGAGCTCCACCGACCGAGTAGCTGGTAACCCAGACGCCGATCGCCAGCGTCCGCTGGGCCGGATCGAGGAACATGTGCCGGATCAGTGACAGGGTCGAGGGAGCCAGCGTGGCTCCGGCCAGGCCGAGCAGGGCCCGAGCGACAATCAGCATCTCGGGGCTGGTCGAAAACGCGGCGAAGATCGAGGTGACACCAAAGAGGGCTGCGCCAATCAGAAGCAGGCGCCGTCGGCCGATCCGGTCTCCCAGGGTGCCCATGGTGATCAGGGAAGAGGCAACCAGGAAACCATAGATATCGAGGATCCAGAGCAGTTGAGTGCTGGTCGGCTGGAGGTCGGCGCTGATCGCCGGGACGGCCAGATTGAGGACCGTGAGATCCATGGAGTAGAGCATGCAGGGCAGGGCGATCACTGCCAGGCCAATCCACTCTCGCCGCCCCGCCCTCATTGCCCTCCGCTCACGATCAGCATCACCGCAGCCAGCGCGCAGATCACTCCGGTTACCTGCCAGGTGCTGAGTCGTTCGTGAAGGATGATTCGGGCGAGCAGCACCGTGCTGGCGGGATAGAGCGAGGACAGGGTGACCACCACACTGAGCTGGCCCAGCCGCGATGCCA
>DATKJJ010000324.1:0-8822 GCA_035543695.1 Gemmatimonadales bacterium
CGTCGTTTATGATCGTCATGCGGGTGATCCCCTTTGCGGTGCCCACCATCGAGTCTCTGGGCCTGCCGGAAGTTCTGAAGCAGATCGCCGAGTCCGAGCGCGGCTTGGTGCTGGTGAGTGGTGTCAGCGGGAGCGGAAAGAGCTCTACGGTGGCGGCAATGGTGCACCATATCAACCGGACGCTGCACAAACACGTGGTTACCATCGAAAACCCGATCGAGTTCCTCCATCGAGACCTCAGCTGCTCGATCACCCAGCGTGAGGTAGGGGTGGACACGGAAAGCCTCTCGGTGGGCCTGCGCGCGGCGCTCCGCCAGGACCCCGATGTGGTAATTCTGGGTGATATGGGAGACGCGCCCACCATCGATACGGCGCTCAAGGCCGCCGAAACCGGCCGTCTCGTCATCGGGACCATTGCCTCTCCTGACGTTGTCGCTACGGTCGAGCGGGTAATTGGAACTCTTCCGCCTGCCGAGCGAGATGTGGGCCGGATGCGTTTCGCTGAGGCGATCCGCTCCGTCATTTCCCAGCAGTTGCTGCCCAAGAAGGACGACCATGGCAGGGTTGTGGCAGTGGAGATACTGGTGGGGACCCCCGCGGTCAGGGAGTGCCTCAAAGATCCCGAGCGGCTGGGCCAGGTCAAACGGCACATGGGGGATGGGCGGAAAGAGCTTGGCAGCCAAACGTTCGATCAGCACCTCGAAGAACTGATCGAAGCCGGCCTGATCACCGCCGACACTCAAAAGGCGGCTTTGGCCACAGCCGGCAATGCCTTCCCAGGCCCGAAGCGGACGAAGCGCGCCGCTTCCTCCTGATACTACGTTGTCGGCCGGAGAGACCCCGCTTGCCGAGATCACCCGCAGGGTCCTGTCGACTCCTCGGGAAGCGGGCACTCAGGAGGCCGGCGAAGCCCGCGCAATCGTCTTCTCCTACCTGAGTCAGCTCGGCTACAGAGTAACCCTTCAAAAATTCAGCTTCACCCCGGCAAGCCTCAGGGCTTTCCCGCTGTTCGGTGCCGGGCTCGGTGGGTTGGCGCTGGTGCTCCTGCCGTTTCTGGCGTCAGCCGTGCCGCCTGGGTGGGCCGCTCTTGCGGTTTGGGCCGCCGGAGTCGCCGGGCTCAGCATCATCGCCGCGGGAGCGGGTCTGGGCTGGGTGCCGCTGGGAGAAACCCCACGCGAAGACGCCAATTTGATCGCAACCCGGGGTGACCAACCGCCGCGCCGGTGGATCGTCGCCCACCTGGATACCAAGGCCCAGGGACACTCCATGGCAGGCCGTCTGGTGGCCGTGTGGATCACCGCTCTCAGCGTGGTTGTTCTCACGATGCTCGCATTCCTCCGGTTGCGAGCACCGCTGCCCTGGACCGCCATGCTGCCGGGGCTCGCTCTGGCCATCGCGGCGGGGGTACTGGCGGGTCGCGGGAGGCTTCGCGGGCGCTCGCACGGTGCCCGGGACAACGGCAGCGGGATTGCCGCGGCGCTGACGGCCGCAGAGTCCACCACTGATCCTCGGATCGGCATCCTGATCACCGGAGCCGAGGAGTTCGGCCTGGTTGGGGCCAGGGTCTTTGCCCGCGCCGGCCAGCCGGAGGGCACCGAGTTCGTCAACCTGGATACCATCGACCAGGAGGGAACTCTTTTCCTGGTGAGCCACGATGCTCGGGGTACCGCATTGGCCGCTGTCCTGGAGCCCCGCCTGAGCGAGCTCGGACTTCCGCTCCGCCGGCGCCGTTTACCGCTCGGTATTTTCGTCGACAGCGCTCCACTGAGCCGGACCGGCGGTGCCGCCCTGACGATCGGCCGGCTCACCTGGAACACGCTTCGTCGCATTCATACCCCGGCGGACACGCCGGATGGACTGTCGTTGGAGGTGGCGCAGCGAGTGGGCAGGGCAGTCGCGCAAATTGACCTTTGATCGACTGACGGATAGGTTTGCCCGAGGACGCAGGAGCCCCGCGAGGGGCTCTTTTGTTGTTTCAGCCGCGGAGCCGACATGTTCGATGCCAGGACCACCTGCATCGTGGTCGTTGGAGCCCAGTGGGGTGATGAAGGAAAAGGCAAGCTGGTGGATGTCCTGGCAGAACGCGCCGACCTGGTGGTGCGCTACCAGGGCGGGGCGAACGCCGGGCATACCGTGGTCATTGGGGATACCCAGTTCATCCTGCGGCAGATTCCCTCAGGGATCCTGCACTCGGGCGTCACCTGCCTGATCGGCAACGGGGTTGTCCTGGAGCCGGAGAACCTGTTTGCCGAGCTCGATAGCCTGCACCAGCGCGGTATCGACACCTCCGGAAGGCTCTTCATCTCCGATCGCGCCCATCTGGTTCTGCCTTATCACAAGCTGCTCGACGCCGCGAGCGAGAAGAGCCAGAAACTCGGCACCACCGGACGCGGCATCGGCCCGGCGTATGAGGACAAGTACGGTCGACGCGGCATTCGGGTCGTCGATCTTCGCCGGGTCGAGTGCGCCCGCATGCTTCTGTCCGACCGGGTCCATCGCGCCAACCAGCTGCTGCAGCTGATGGAGAGTACCGAGCGGGCCGATCTGGACGAGCACGTCCGGTTGCTGGAACGGCTGGCGCCGCGATTGCTGCCTCTGGCCGCGGACGCTGGGCTGCTGCTGCACCGCGCCATCAAGGACCGACGCCGCGTTCTGTTGGAGGGAGCCCAGGGGGCGCTGCTCGACGTCGATCACGGTACCTATCCCTATGTTACCTCGTCCAACACCACCGCCGGCGGGGCGGCGGTTGGAGCGGGCATCGGACCAACGGCCATCGACGGCGTGCTTGGCGTGGTCAAGGCCTATACCACGAGAGTGGGGAACGGGCCACTTCCTACCGAAGCCCCAGCGCCATACGAGCAGCGTTTGCGCGAGCTGGGAGGAGAATTTGGCGCGGTGACGGGGCGGCCAAGGCGCTGCGGCTGGTTCGACGCCACCGTGGTACGGTATGCCGCCCGGGTCAACGGCCTCACCGGGCTGGCGGTGACGAAGCTCGACGTGCTCGATTCTTTCCCGGAGATTCAGGTCGGGACGATGTACCGGCTGGGAGGCGAACCGTGCGAGGAGATGCCGGCTGAAGTGGAGGCGCTCGGTCGGGTAGAGCCGGTCTATGAGACCCACGCCGGCTGGCAGCGCCCTACCGGCACTGCTCGAAGGCTGGCCGATCTTCCCTCTGCTGCGCGCTCCTATCTGGATCGTCTCCAGGAGCTCTCGGGTGCTCCGGTGCGCTATGTGAGTGTCGGAACCCGGCGGGATCAGATCATCGAGGTCTAGAGAATAGCGATGGACGTTGAAGCGGTCGAGCTACTGGTCATAGGAGCGGGGCCTTGCGGGCTTGCGGTCGGCGTGGCCGCGAAGCAGGCGGGCGTATCCTGCGTGCTGCTCGACCGGCGGACGATCGTATCCACCGTCGAGCGCTATCCCCTGAGCATGACGTTCTTCTCCACCCCCGAGCGGATCGAGATCGGGGGAGTCCCCTTCATCGCCAGCCACGAGAAGCCCAATCGCCGTGACGGTTTGATCTACTACCGGCGGGTAGCGGAGCATTACAACCTCGACATACGCCCTGGTGAGGACGTCGTCGACGTCGAGTCCCTGGCGGGGCCCCCGGTACCTGGCCGGTTTCGGGTCAAAGTGCAGCGGCGGCACGATCGCAAAACCTATCAAGCTCAGTCAGTGGTGTTCGCGACGGGGTATTACGACAATCCGAATTACCTGCGTATTCCGGGGGAGGATCTTCCTCACGTCACCCACTATTTCGTCGAGGGTCACACCTACTGGCATCAGCAGGTCATCGTGATCGGGGCAGGGAACAGCAGCGTAGACGCGGCTCTGGAATGCTGGCGCGCGGGGGCGACCGTGACGCTGGTGCACTTCGGCGAGGGCTTCGATCGTACCGTCAAGGCGTGGGTTCTGCCGGACATCGTGAACCGGGTGAAGGAGGGGAGCATCGGCGTTCGCTGGCACTCCCGCCTTCGGCAGATCACCCCGACGCACGTCGACGTGAGATCAGAAGTAACCGGCGAAAGTGAGATGCTTCCGGCCGACGCGGTACTGGCCATGACCGGCTACCACGCGGATACCAGCTTATTGCAGAAGATCGGAGTTCCGGTCGACCCGTCCACCGGTGTGCCGGCACACGACGAAACCACCATGGCCACCCCGGTGGCCGGCTGCTACCTGGCCGGCGTAATCGCCAGCGGCAACGATGCCAATCGGCTATTCATCGAGAACGCCCGCGGCCACGGCGACCTCATTGTCCGGCATCTCCAGCAGACCCGGAGCGTCACACCGGCACCGGCGCAACCCGGCGATCCCATTTCCGCATCATGGCGGTAAACGATCGGGCAATGGAGGGATCGAACTCCGCTCCCGCTCGGCTCTCGATGTAAGCGATCGCCCGCTCCGACTCCCAGGCCTCACGGTAGGGTCGATTGGTCCTCAGCGCATCATAGACGTCGCAGATGTGTACCAGCCTGCTGGCGTACTGAGCGCCCCTGACATCGTGTAGCGTGGGATAGCCTCCACCGTCAATCATGATGTGATGCTCATACGCCACGATGGCCGCGAGGTGCATCGGGTCCGGACTCGCCAGAAGCATTCGGGCTCCTACAACCGGATGGTCCCGGACCACGTTCCGTTCGGCTTCGCTGAGCTTGCCCGGCTTGATCAGAATGTCCCGCGGGATACACACCTTGCCCAGGTCGTGCAGGAGTCCGGCCACGCCGAGTGCCCGCACTGTGGCTCCGCCCAGCTCCAGAAACTCGCCCAGGGCCATGGCGAGCACCGACACGTTCATCGAGTGCGTTGTGGTGTACTGGTCGAACTCCTTCAGCTCCAGCAGTGGGAGAACCATCGCCTGCTCGGCGTGCATGGCAATCGAGAGCGAGCGGACAACCGCGTCGGCCTCGACCATCGGGAGCTTGGCCCCGCTCTGGATCTCCTGGTGCAGCCAGTCGACGGTCTCCTTCTCCTCTCGGAGGCTGTAGCTCAAGGTGACCACCGGCAGCTGGCCTTCAGTGGTACGGACCTGGGGGGCGGTCCCCAACGTCACCAGGCCGAACCGGATCTCCGACTCTCCCATCTGCCACAAGTCGGCGCTCGAGCCACTCCGGATCCCGAGGCGCACGGCCAGGTGGGCCAGAAAACGCTCGAGTTGTTCCAGCGTCACTGCAGCGGTGAACTCGATGCGCTCGATCCCAGCCTTGATGAACCGGCTCGACCATTCCCATCCCTCGAGCTCGGGTACGGATTCGGACCCGAACAGCACCTCACCGGCCAGAAAGGTGAACAGGAGTTGGGGCTGGGATCCCTGCAGCTCCTGCAACCGCTCGAAAGCGGCGGCGACGCTGCGCGCAGTTGCCGGATGCTCGTCTCCGTAAAGCCCGACTGTTGAGAGGGCCTGGGAGAACGCAGCTAGAAACCGGACCGGGCTTGTCATGGAGTGCCTGCTGCGGCCCGGATCTCTGGATCGGAGTGCTGCATGGCCAAGGTGAGTACATCTGCGGCAATCGGATCGTTTCGCCAGTGTACCGCCATACCGGAAAGAGCAGCCAGGAGCTCGGGGGATTTCGGAGCAAGCCGGCGACGCAGCCACCGGCGGGGCGGCAGGGCGAGGTCGCGCAACAGACCCAGGGCCGTGCGCGTTCCACTCCGCGCAATCGCGCGAATCGCCAGCACACGAGCTTCGGCGTGCCGCTTCGGATCGCCGGCTATTCGCTCCAGGTGACTGATGGCTTCCGGAGGGCAGGAATCCAGGACGGAGGAAAGGGCCAGACCGAGGATACCGTCGTCAGCATCGTTCAATCCCTGGATGATCGCGGCGGCCCGGTGCGCGGCCGAGTCGAGCATCATCTTGATCGCCTCTCGCCGTATCCTCGGGTCTGCATCGACCGCATACTCTTCGGGCGAGAACCCATCGGGCCAGACTCCCAGCCGCCCCAGCAGCACCAGAATGTTGCGTTGTAGGAACCAGGGTGCATTGGGCAGGCGGGCGATGGCGGCAGTTCCGGCGGCGGGGCCCATCGCCAGCAGCTGTTTCATGATGGCGGCGCGAGTCGATCGGTCGGAGGCGCTGGCAAGACGATCGAGGAGAGATTCGGCCGCATCGGTTCCTATCCGCTCGACCAGGATCCTGAGCGCCTCCGGGTCGAGGGGTGACGCGGCCAGCTCGAGCTCCAGGCGTTGCGGCGTGGCCACGTAGTCCCAGATCTGCTGTGTGGCTCGAGTCTGGGGACCCGTGTCCAGGTCATTGGCAATCCGCACCAGCTCGCGACCAGCGAGCAGGGTGTCGAGGGCGGCATAGACCGGTGGGCCCACGCAGTCCAGTTCGAGTGCCATCTTGATGAGAACTTCGGGGTCACATCCGATCTGAAGATTGACCAGCGAGATTTCGGTCGACGCGCGCCGCACCATCCCTTCGAGAATCACGTTGTACTCGGACGGGTTCGGATCCTCCAGTTCCCAGTCGCCGATCAGCCGAGCCACGTTCCGGCGGAGCGCACCATCAGCTTCAGCGCGGACTGCGGGGAGTCCGGCCTCGGCATGATGCGCCAGCTTGTGCAACAGTCGAAGCAGGCTGTGCGAAATGGTCTGATGCGACACGTTGGCGGCCGCCTCGACCACCTCCATGACCGCATCGGCTGCGAGGATCTGAGAGGCATTGAGTACGAATTGGCGCCGCTCCGCGCCATTGGCGCTCGCCTCCAGCAGGCGGCGCAGCGTCTCGGGATTCAGAGCCCCAATCAGCTTCGAGATGCGGAGCGCCAGCTGATCTTGGGCACCGCCCCGGCGGCGCGACATCTCGTCGGCAACGCGCGCGAGGTAACCCAGCACCACCCGGTCGTAGGCCACTTCCCCCGATTTGCGTCCGATGGCCTGGGCAACAACCATTGGATCGGCATCGAGCTCGTCGCCGGTGCCTTCGGTGGCGAGAGCCAATTGGGCCAGCTCTACCCAGCTGTCGCGCGGAGTCACGTCGTCGCTTGCTACGCCATCGTCTTCCCCGTGGTCGCGCAGCTCGAAGCGATCATAGCCCACGGGACGTAACCGGATGTGATTCCAGGAGCCCAGCCGGTCCAAGCGCTTTCCTACCGGTCCATCGCCCCGCTGGGGATCGCTGCTCAAGGCGTTGAGCAGATCCTCGATCTCTCCCAGTGTGGCGCCTCGGGTGAGGTGTACCGAGGCGATCCGGTGGCGGTGGAGGCGTTGGGCAAGGTCGCGGAGGAGGGCGTTGTTCGCATCGGTGGTCACATTGTCAATGACCAGGCGGTGGCGGGCCACACCTAGGCTCACCGATTCGTGCGTCTCCAGCAGCAGGGTCATCCGGCGAACGAAGCGATCGGCCGAGTCGGCCAGATGGGGGTGGCCGGGGGGATACATCGAGCGTTTGTGCAGGACGATGGAGAACTCGACCAGGAAGTCGGCCAGCTCCCGCGGGAGAGTCGAGATCGCCCGGGGTCTTCCGCCCGGTACCGACGCCTGCGGGACACCCTTGCCGGGTGTCTCTCGCGAGCGGCGCGCGGAGCGGGATTTTCGGGGCATCGACATCCCTCGTGGACCGAGGTAGAGGCTCGGGGGTGGGGTAGGGGGCAAGTTCCGAGCCCTTGAGGGGAGCAGGTGTAAGTAGCTGAGTTGCTGCGAGTTGAACGGCTGGACCAGGCCGGGCGCGAGCGGTGTCTTTCGCCGTTGCGTGGGAATTTGCTGGAACTGCCGCGCTTCCCTGACATCGTCGTATGCTTATCTTCCCGGCGGACTTACCTCTCACCCTCTGGCACTGACGCGATGGCCGATACCTCCCTGATGGACAAGCTCGTTTCTCTATGCAAACGTCGCGGGTTCGTCTTCCAGTCGTCCGAGATCTACGGCGGGCTGGGTTCGGTCTGGGATTATGGTCCGCTCGGTGTCGAGCTCAAGAGGAACGTGAAGGACCGCTGGTGGGATGCCATGGTGCATGCCCGGGACGATATCGAGGGCCTCGATGCCGCCATTCTTATGCATCCCAAAGTGTGGGAAGCTTCGGGACACGTCGCGGGCTTCACCGATCCGCTGGTGGACTGCCGCCAGTGCAAGAACCGCTTCCGGGCCGATGACCCGCGAATCAAAGGCACCCCGGGCCAGCCTGACGCACAATGTCCGGTGTGCGGAACCCGTGGCTCCTTGACCGAGCCGCGCATGTTCAACCTCATGTTCAAGACCTTCATGGGGCCGGTAGAGGAGTCTGCCGCGGTGGTCTACCTGCGCCCGGAAACCGCGCAAGGGATCTACGTCAACTACTTGAACGTTCTGCAATCGTCGCGGCAGCGGATTCCCTTCGGCATCGCTCAGATCGGAAAGGCCTTTCGCAACGAGATCACACCGGGAAACTTCATCTTTCGAACCCGTGAGTTCGAACAGATGGAGATGCAGTTCTTTGTTCAGCCGGGAAGCGACAGCGAGTGGTTCGACCGCTGGCGGGAATGGCGAATGGAGTGGCATCGTTCGCTCGGCCTCAATCCGGACAAGCTGCAGTGGCATCAACACAGCGGGAGCGAACTGGCCCACTATGCCCGCGCGGCCTTCGACATTCAGTATCAGTTTCCCTTCGGATGGCAGGAGATCGAAGGCATTCACAACCGGGGGGATTTCGATCTAAGCCGGCACCAGGAATACTCCGGAAAGAAGCTGGAGTATTTCGATCAGGCCCAGAACCAGCGGTACCTTCCCTACATCGTGGAAACCTCCGCTGGTGCCGACCGGGTCACCCTGACGCTTCTGGTGGATGCGTACCGGGAAGAAGAGGTCGAAGGAGAGACCCGCGTGGTGCTCGGCTTTCACCCGAGCGT
>DATKJJ010000325.1:0-2593 GCA_035543695.1 Gemmatimonadales bacterium
CGAGGAGCATTGCGGAAGGAGCACCCTGACTTGCTGGTGCTCACCGGAGCGGTCCACGAGTCCCAGGCCCAACAGCTGGTGGCACAGGCGCGGGACGCGGAGATCTCGACCCTGGCGCTGCTCGAGCCGACCGATCCAGCCCAGACTGATCGAGAGGGACTGGGGCTCGACGTCACCGAAGTCTCGGTCAAGCCGATCAACCCGCCCGATACGGTGGCACTCATCGAGCGTCTGGTGGACCGGCGCCAGCTGCAGGAGCGTACCGGCATATCGGGAGAGAGTGCCGCCATCCAGGAGTTGCTGGTCCGGATCGAACAGATGGCTCCGGTCTCCAGCACCGTACTGATCCAGGGAGAATCGGGCACCGGGAAGGAACTGGTCGCGAAGGCGATCCACGATCTCTCGCCCCGGCGAGGGAAGCCGTTCATTCCGGTTAACTGCGGCGCACTGCCCGAGACCCTGCTCGAGTCGGAGCTGTTCGGCCACGAGAAGGGCGCCTTCACCGGTGCGGCGGAGCGCAGGCTGGGTCGCTTCGAGCTGGCCGACACTGGCACCATCTTCCTCGACGAGATCAGCGAGATCTCGGCCAGCGTGCAGGTGAAGCTGCTGCGGGTGCTGGAGACCCGGACGTTCTTTCGGGTGGGAGGCGTTCAGCCGATCAAGGTGGACGTCCGGGTGCTCGCCGCCACCAACCGGAGCCTCAAGGAGCTTGTAGCACTGGGGGAATTCCGGGACGATCTGTATTACCGGCTCAATGTCCTGAACATCTATCTCCCGCCACTGCGCGAACGGCGCGGAGACATCCCGGTGCTGGTCAAACGCTTCATCCGGGAATTCTCCCGGGCCCACGACCGTCCCTTCCGCGGCATGACTCCCGAGGCGATGAGCCTCCTGGTCGAGGCTCCCTGGCCCGGCAACGTGCGCCAGCTGCGGAATCTCATCGAGTCCATGGTGGTCCTCGCCCCGGGTCGGGAGATCCGGGCATCTGACATCCCGGCCGACATCCTCGAGGGGGCTGGCCGGATGCTTCCTATGCGGATTGGAGCAACAGGTCGCGATCTGCCAACCCAGGAATTGGAGTTTATCCTACGGAGTATCATGGACTTACGCCTCCAGGTAGAGGAGATGAGGCGCCGTTTGGACGATCGTCCGCAACGTGTTCAGGTTATTGAACTTGGCCAAAACAACTCCGTGGCAGACGTCTTGCCGGAATCTGAGCCGG
Organism: Gemmatimonadales bacterium; assembly: GCA_035543695.1. GTDB lineage: Bacteria > Gemmatimonadota > Gemmatimonadetes > Gemmatimonadales > GWC2-71-9 > CAVVWJ01. Next base: position 1,223 of record DATKJJ010000325.1, read on the forward strand.
AAGAAAAGGGTGAAATCGTCTACCGGCCGGGGATGACCATGGCCGAGGTCGAAAAAGCCGCAATCGCTGCGGCGCTTACTCAGTTCCGGGGAAATCGCCGTAAGGCGGCAGAGGTTCTGGGCATAGGCGAACGCACGCTGTACCGAAAAATCAAGGCTTACAATTTGGAGTAGGTCAACGAGCTAAGTTCTGCGGGAACTGTGATTTGCGTGCTCACGATTCTTGACAGTTGGGTCCTGGAGGCGCATATTCGGCAACCCGGGATTTTCCCGATCCAGCACCAGGGTTTGTCACGGTGATTTTCTCGATTGACCCGGCGGCCTGCGTTACGTGCCTGGCCTGCGTACGCGTGTGCCCGACCGGTGCGGTCGAGGTGCAGGATCCACTGGTGCGTATCGTGGACGAGAGCTGCATTCGGTGCGGGCTCTGCGTTCCCGCTTGCCCGCATCACGCGATTGAAGTCACTGGTGAATTGGGTCGTGCGATTGCCGTCGCATCGCGAGGCGACGGCGCGTTGATCCTCAGTCCGGAAGCCGTGGCGTACTTCTACCCGGCCGCGCCGGAGCAAATCGTGAATGCATGCTACGCCGCAGGGTTCCGCCTGGTCACTCGCGGTGTAGTGGGAGATGAGCTGGTCGCCTCGGAGTACTTGAGGCTGTGGCATGAGGAAAACTGGGGCACCATGATCCGCTCCACCGACCCGGTGGTGGTCGAAGCGATCCGGAGAGACTATCCGGAACTGGTTCCCTATCTCGCGCCAGTGACATTGCCCGCGCTGGCGGAGGCGAGGTACCTGCGGGCGCAGTGGGGCGAAGGGCTGGAGGTGGTGTACGCCGGTGTGTGCCCGCCTGCCGGGCGAGACGAGCTCGATTCGGCGATCACCTTCCAGGACCTGGAGCAGCTGTTCCGGCTCCGCGGTGTGAGCCCCCTCGCGCAGCCCGCGCACTACGCCCGGGTCCCCGCGGAGCATCGTCGCCATGTGAGCCTGGCGGGCGGGATACCGCTCTCGCTGCTGGAGGAATCCCGGCACTCGAGCAAGCGGTTCCGGAAGCTGCGGGGATTGGGTGAGCTGCGCGGTCTGTCGCGCGCAGTCGTGATAGACCGGCTCGACCTGGGGTTCGTCGATCTGCTGGCCCACGAGGGCTGGCTGGATCACCCGCTCTCGGGTCCGCGTGAAGAGTTGTTCTGGCGCCGTTCGGTCGTGGAGAACAGCGAGCCTCCGCGAAGCCGGCAGCCGGTGGTGGACGACGCCGTGGTCGCGAGCTACGGCGCTGTCTTCGAGATCCAGCCCCGACTGGTCCGGCCAGATACGGCCCGGGTGGAAGAAGTGCTCGAAGCGATCGGCTTGGGTCCTCACGGCAAGCCGTGGGA
>DATKJJ010000326.1:0-6431 GCA_035543695.1 Gemmatimonadales bacterium
CCACCAAACATTTCCGCAGCTCGCACCACCCGCTGGTCCGCAGCCTGGAGCCGGGGGAAGATTGGGCCTGGTGTTACGCCGACCAGTTGATGCTGGAGCCGGCGCCCCGCCCGGGCTAGTGTCAGCCGTCACCACTGGAAAAGTGAGCAGTCACTAGCTTCATTCTCGGCCGGGGGCTGTCGTCTTAGGCCCTTTACCCAGCAGCGGTTTAACCGTTTTATCGCCTCCCCTTGGGCGTGTAGAGAGTCTAACCCGTGCCGCTCTCCACCGATCGCCTCGATCTTGAGACCAGGTCTACTCGTCGGCCAACCCTGAACACCGTGGTGGCTGCATGCGGCGTGCTGCTCGCGGCCGCCTGCGGCGAGGGATCGGACCTCCTGCTGCTTCCGGGGGACGGCCAGCCGGTCTCGATCCGGTCGGAGAACGATGGGCAAAGCGGGCGGGTAGGCGAGCCTCTGGCTGATTCGGTCTCCTTCGTGGTGAGCGACTCGAGGCTCCGTCCGGTAAACGGCGCGCAGATCGTGTTCGACCTCAGCTCGGCACCAGGGGCCGACGTGGTTCCCGACACGGCCGAGACGAATGCGGACGGACGGGCGGCGGTGCGACTGGTACTGGGCACCACTATCGGTCCGCAGGTGGGACAGGCCCGGGTCGTGATGCCCGACGGGTCTCCCGGCCCAACCACGAACTTCACCTCCATTGGCCTCTCGGAGAACGCCAACGGAATCAGTGCGCTTTCGGGCGACGACCAGACCGCGCCCGCCGGCACCGCGCTGAGCCAGCCATTGGTGGTTCAGGTGAGCGACGCGTTCGGGAACCCCATCGCCGGGGTGCCAATCAGCTGGGCCGCCGAAGGCGGGGGGAGCGTCAGCGAGGCGTTTAATCAGACCGATGCCGACGGGCGCGCGTCGGTTCAGCGCACTCTCGGGCCAACCGCTGGAATTCAGACCACCATAGCCACGTCGGAGGGGCTCGCCGGCTCCCCCGTGACCTTCACGCATACGGCCACCGCCGGCAGCGCGGCCGGTCTTTCGATCGTCTCCGGAAATGAGCAGACGGGCCAGGCCGGCACCGAGCTTCCGGGAGATCTGGTGGTGCGGCTGGTAGACGCTGCCGGAAACGGCGTTCCCGGGGCAGCCGTGACCTGGGTGGTTGGGACCGGCGGTGGCCGAGTCTCACCCGAGAACACCGTCACCGACGAGGCCGGCCGCACCTCCTCCCGCTTGACCCTGGGTCCAAACCCCGGGGAAAATCGGGTTGACGCCGTTGTGTCGGGCGTGGGAGTGGTGCACTTCATCGCGACGGGGACCGCGGCTCGGCCGGCGGGACTCGTCATCCTGACCCAGCCCTCCGGATCGGCCAGAAACGGCCAGGCGCTGCAGCGGCAGCCGGTAATTCAGGTCCGGGACGGGGCAGGGAATCTCAAGGCCGGCGTCATCGTGACCGCCCAGCTCACCGGAGGTGGCGGTGAGCTGCTCGGCACCCGCCAGCTCGGCAGTGACGTGAATGGGACGGTGGCGTACACCGACCTCGCTATTGCGGCCGCCGAGGGGCCGCGCCGTCTGGTGTTCACCGCGGCCGGCTTCAGCGGGGTCACGTCCGATGTGATTGTGGTCAGCACCGTCCCAACCAGCACCGTCATCACCAGCGACTCGCCCGATCCATCGGTGGCCGGCGGAGCGGTGACGGTTACGGTCCAGGTTACGGCCGTGGGCGTGGTACCCCTGGGGACGGTGACGGTGACCGATGGGGTGGAGAGCTGCGAGGCAACGCTGGCGGGAGGGACGGGAGGCTGCCAGCTACCGCTCTCCACGGTGGGGAACCGGACCATCCGGGCGAGCTACCCCGGGTCGGCGGGGCTCACCGGAAGCTCCGATACGGAAGCACACCGGGTGGATGCATCGCTGCCGCCGCCAGAGAACCAGCCGCCGACTGCGGCGTTCAGCGCGACCTGCAACCAGCTCACCTGCGGGTTCAATTCGGATGGAAGCGGCGACAGCGATGGGCGGATTCGGAGCTACAGCTGGAACTTCGGAGACGGCGGCAGCTCCGATCAGCGGAATCCGAATCATGCTTACGGTTCTGCCGGTCCCTACAACGTGACGCTCACGGTCACTGACGATGACGGCGCCAGCAGTTCGGTGACCCACCAGGTTACCGCGACGCCCCCTCCGCCACCGACCAACAAAGCGCCGCATGCCGAGTTCGCAGTTCAGTGCAGCGACATGACCTGCGCCTTCCAGGATCGCAGCACCGATGATGATGGCACCATCGAGGGCCACAGCTGGAGCTTCGGCGACGGCACCAGCTCGACCGAGACCAATCCGAGTCATACCTACACCACGGCCGGCAAGTACAACGTCACCCTGGTGGTGACCGACAATCAGGGTGCGACGGATAGCAGGGAACATGACGCCGAGGCCAAGGCGCCCCCACCGCCTCCGGCCAACAAGCCGCCGCATGCCGAGTTCGCGGTTCAGTGCACCGACCTGACCTGCGCCTTCCAGGATCGCAGCACCGATGATGATGGCACGATCCAGGGTCACAGCTGGAGCTTTGGCGACGGCACCAACTCGACCGAGACGAATCCGAGTCATACCTACACCACGGCCGGCAAGTACAAGGTCACCCTGGTGGTGACGGACAATCAGGGGGGGACAGCTAGCAGGGACCACGATGTAGATGCCCAGGCGCCGCCCCCGGCGAGCACCACGACCACGATCACGAGTGACACTCCTGAGCCATCGGACCCGGGCCAGCAGATTACGGTGAGCTTCACCGTCACCTCTGGGTCAGGAACTCCTGGCGGGACCGTCACCATCAGCGATGCGAATGGCGGCGGATGCACCGGAGATGCACCCTCGGGAAGCTGCAGCTATACCCCGAACGGGACCGGCAACAGAACAATCACCGCGACCTATGGGGGCAATGCCGGTTTCCAGGGCAGCTCCGACACCGAGCAGCACACCGTGAACGAGCCGCCGCCGAATCAGGCTCCCACGGCCGCATTTGCCGCCCCGACCTGCACCACGGGTGAAGCCTGCGGCTTCACGGACGGGAGTAGTGATCCCGACGGAAATGTTGTCGCCTGGAACTGGGATTTTGGAGACGGAGGTAACTCGAGCCAGCAAAATCCGACGCACGTCTACAATACCAGCGGCTCCTACCCGGTGAAGCTACGCGTCACGGACAACGACAACGACCAGAGTCCCGAGGTGCAGCAAACAGTGACGGTCAATGACCCGCCGCCAGCTGCCGGGAGCCTGATCGCCAACGGACCGCCCGACTAGCCGCGCAAACCGCTCCACCCCGCTCTCCTGAGGATTCGTCACTGACCTCCTCCCGGTCAGCCCCAATTCGCTCCGCTCCGCACTGGTTCGATGCTAAAGCCCGCACGCTCCTGACCGATACTTGACCAACGCGGCAGGGCCTGCCTTCAGGCTACCGCGCAAGTCCAAGTAGTCGCCGTACTTCGGGTCGAGTCCCTCTCTCGGCCCTCGGGTCAGCCCGATCTCGATGAGCCGCCGCACCGGTACGCCGGCGCCGGCCCACCGAACTGACCGCGACGTACCGCCACCCTCAGCTATCGGAAGGCGACAGCATGACCTACCTGTTCAAGTTGGCTCGACGGACCGCCTGTCAGCGAGCAATGCCGCTGGTCGCGCTCACCGCCGCCCTTGCCGCCTGCAACACCGACCAACTCGCACCCAACTCCGACGAACCGGAAGTCATCAGCTTGAGCGAGCCGGCTCCCGTAGCCACCTCGACCGCGGCGCCGTCGTTTTCGTCCACCTTTGCCGGCGGCATTCCGTTCGGCACCTTCGCCCAGCCCACTGAGGCCTTCGGCAGCGTCCTCAACGGCGGCAAGATGAACATTGCTCCCGACCTGATGCTGAGAACCCTGGCCGAGATCAAGGCCCGGGGCGGCCGGGTGGTCCTGGCAATGGCGGGCAATGAAAAGTACTACAAGGACGCGCAGGGCCACTTCAGCTTCAGTCTGTGGAAGGAGCGGGTGAATCGCTTCAGGGGAGTGAACCTCAGCTCCTACGTAGCCGACGGAACTGTCATCGGGGTCTACCTGATCGATGAGCCCAATGATCCGTACAACTGGAACGGCGTGCCGATTCCGGGCTCTATGATCGAGGAAATGGCCAAGTACAGCAAGTCGATCTGGCCTACCATGAACACCATCGTGCGGACCCAGGCGACCTATCTGGACAATTTCGCTACCACCTACAAGTACCTCGATGCGGCCTGGGCCCAGTACGCCGAGCGATTTGGCGACCCCAGGGCGTTCCTCGCGGCCAACGTCGCGGCGGCCAGGAACAAGGGTCTGGCTCTGGTGACCGGACTCAATATCAGCATGGGGACCATAGGAAAGACCGAACTCAGCGCGCAGCAGATCGAGAGCTGGGGCTCCGCGCTCCTGGCGGACAGTTATCCCTGCGCCTTCATCAGCTGGCAGTACCGTGAGCCGTACATGTCACGGGCCGATATCAGAGCGGCGATGTCCTCCCTGGCGCAGAAGGCGCGGAATCATGCAGCCCGAGCCTGCGGCAATGGGACGTCTGCTCCTCCTCCCCCGCCGCCGGATGAGCCGCCGCCACCCGACCAGTCGCCGCCGCCTCCGTCACTGCCTGGGGTGAGTGGAATTACCGTCAAGGTCGCGTCGATGGTCCAGGACCGGATTCGCTACAACGTGCTCACCTGGTCCGGCGCCGCAGGCAAATCGGTGATTGTGCACCGCAACTCGACGCTCCGCAGGACGATCGAGAACGACGGCCGCTGGAGAAATCATCCCAAGAGCTCCGGGCGGTATACCTATTGGATCTGCGAGAGCGGCACGTCGCGCTGCTCCAACAAGGTCACGGTCAGCTTCCCCTGATCTTTGTGCCATGGCAGTCACAGAGCCCCCGGCGTCGCCGGGGGTTCTGTTTTTTTGTCCCCGGAATTCAGCTATTCAACTGCCGGAAACCTCTTTGTAGATCCTGATTCAGATATGACTTAGCGATTTGGCCCTTGACAAAAGTGACCGACGTCACGATTCTGTATCCGGCGCGAGCACTCATGACAACGAGATGATCGCTACCCGGTGGTCATTCCATCGCGCCCTGTACGACTATGTCCCCCTAGTCTCAGCAACAAACCTCGTAACACAACACAGTCGGGCCAAAGGCTAACTGTAGCCTTTCCCCTCGCGTCAGAACACGCGCGATGAGCCGCCGTACCCGGCCCTGCCGGCGTCGGCCCCTCGCCTGCCGCGATCAAACCGTGGAGTCTCCTTCATGAGAGGGAGAGAGGAACGTTTCCGTATGACCTACACCTTGCATCTGAATCGGCGTCCGGCACGATTTCGAGCGTCCCTGATTGCCCTTGCCGCCATCAGCTTTGCCGCCTGCGACACCGCCGACCAGATCACCAGCAGCACCCCCGCAGAGGGCCAGCCAGAAGTTCCCGCAGCGGTCGAGCCCAGCGCAGCCGATCCCACTGCCCTGACGCTCCAGGATACCCTCGGCGCCACCGATCCGACCGATCCCACCGGTGGTAAGCCGATCTACGACGACGAGGACGATCCGGTCGAAGAGGACAACGGGCCCTTTGACTTCTCGGCGCCCAGTGCGGTCGCAGCTGCGCCTGGAATGTCGAACCTGATGTCGAATTACCGGGGCGGAATCCCTCTGGGCGTCACCCAGATGCCGAAGACCCTGTACGGCCGTTACACCGGCGCGCTCAGTGCTCCCAGCCGGGACCAGATCCTCAACTATCTCGAGGCGGCTCGCCGCAGCGGCACCCGCGTCATGCTCGCCTTGGTGGGGAACGAGCGCTACTACAAGGACAGTCACGGGCACTTCGACTTTGGCAAGTGGAAGGCGCGGATGGATCGGTACAAGGGCATCAACCTGACTCCGTACATTACCGATGGCACGATCATCGGCCACCGGATGATCGACGAGCCGCACGATCCCCACAACTGGAACGGCACCACGGTCTCCCGCCAGACCCTCGATGCCATGGCCAAGTACAGCAAGTCGCGCTGGCCCGGCATGGCCACCATCGTTCGCTCGTGGCCGGCCTACCTCAAGGGCTACCGCTACAGCTATCTGGACGGTGGCTGGGCTCAGTACGCGACGCGATTCGGCTCCGTCAGCAACTTCCTGAACACGAACGTGAATTACGCCAAGGCAGCGGGGCTTTCCCTGACGGTAGGACTGAATCAGCTCGCCGGGACAAAGACCGGTGGCCTGCGGGGCTACTACACCGGGTTCGGATCCTTGACCGCCACCCAGCTCAAGACCTATGGAAGTGCCTTGCTGAGCAGCTCCTATCCCTGTGCCTTCCTCAACTGGAGGTACGACGATCAGTACATGGCTCGCTCGGACATCAAGGCAGCCCTGGCCGCTCTTGGGACCAAGGCCCGCAGCAAGCCGTTC
>DATKJJ010000327.1:0-3267 GCA_035543695.1 Gemmatimonadales bacterium
TTTTCTACGAGGCGACGCAGATCACCGAGCTTCATAAAGTGAAGGTCGTCTTCTTCGATGTAAAAGGGGCGGAGAGCTCGACCCTCACCGCTCAGCGGGGCACCTATCGCTGGCAGGACGGCTCGATGGAGGCCAAGGGCAGCGTGCTGGTCGTCTCCCCCGATGGGCGCCGCCTGGCCACCAGTGTCCTGCGCTACGAGAACGCCACCAATCTGATCATGACGGACCAGCACTTCACCTTCGATCGGGGAGAGGAGCACCTGGAAGGAAACAGCTTCCGCTCGGACCCTGACTTCAAAAATGTCGTCACCGATCGCCCCCGCGGCGTGACCGGGAACGGTATGCTGTTGCCGGGGCAATGAGGCGGGGCACCGTCCCGCTCGGCTTGGCTAGCCTGCTGACCTTCTGTGCGGTCGCCACCGCGAACGGCCAAGCCGGCCGCTGTGTCTTCCAGATTACCAACGTAGACCGGCAGGGGGCGGTGGTCGAGACGCCGCGGGGTACCAACTACTTTGCCGGCGGCAATGTTCAGCTCAGTTGTAAGGGCTCACAGGTGACGATGCAGAGCGACAGCGTCGCCGCCTACGGCGGAAACATCGTCCATTTCATCGGCAACGTGAAGTATCGCGATTCCACCCTCACGATGGACGCGGACAAAGGCACCTACTACAAGAACGGCGAGAAGTGGGAGGCCCGGGGGAAGGTCTCAACCCAGAATTTGAAGACCGGGTCCAAGCTCACCGGGCCCGCGCTGGACTATTACCGGGTGGTCAAAGGGGTACGGGACACGCTCGCGATGTACGCCACCGGCCGGCCCCGAATTGAGTACGCCGATGCCGAGCCGACCGGCAAACCGGCGGAGCCCTACATCATTGTGGCGGACCGGGTGCGGTTCAAGGGCAACGATCGGCTGTGGGCAGGCGGCAAGGTCACCATCGACCGCAGTGATTTTTCCGCCCGGGGCGACTCGCTTCGGCTGGACACCGGGAAGGGAAGTGACGGCAGCCTGGTCGGTGGAGCACCGCTGATGCGGGGTTTGGGCCGCGATAGCTTCAGCCTGGCCGGGAAGCGGCTCGACCTCAAGCTGCAGGGGCGGGAGATCACTTACGTGATCGCCAAAGGCAATGGCCATGCCATAAGCAAGGAGTGGGACCTGGTTGCCGATACTATAGGTCTCGACATCAAGAGTCGCAGGCTGGAGCGAACTTTGGCCTGGGGAGACTCGATTCGGCCCAACGCCAACTCGCCGGCGTATGCCATGCGGGCAGACTCGCTGGCCCTGGATACCCCGGGACAGCAGCTGAAGGAAGTCAGGGGATTTGGCAAAGCCTGGCTCGGCGGCACCATCGATCCCCGCACCAAGCAACGGGACTGGATGCGGGGCGATACCGTGGTCGCGCAGTTCGTGCAGAAGGATTCGGCCGGGACCCAGCACGCCGCGTTGAGCCGGATCGTGGCCCGAAAGGGCGCCCAGTCGTTTCATCTCGATCCCAGTCCGCGCTACCCCGATCGGCCGTCGATCAATTACGCCCGGGGCAACGTGATTGTCATGACGATGAAATCGGGAGCGCAAGGCGGGGTGGATCGGGTGGACGTACAGGGGCTCCAGGATGGAATTCAGCTCGAGGCGAGTGACGCTCCGCCGGCGGATTCCCTGAAGTCCCGCGGCGACTCGCTCCCGCGGGGCCAGGGGAGCCGATGACCGCACCGGAGTGGGTCTCCGCACTGGGTGACCGTGATCCCTCGGTCCCGATCGGATTGGCAGCCATCGTTCGTGCGGCCGGGCCAACCGACAGTATCGCTTTCTCCGATCTGGTCCACAGCTATCGCGAGGCCTACCTCGCCTGCTACCAGCAGATCGGAGAGGCCGACCAGGAAGTCTCTGGCGACGATGTTCGGCACCACCTCAACTCCTCGGTGCTGCCGCGCCTCGCCACCGAAGGTTGGATCCTGGACACGGCCGGGGGCTATTGGCAGACGGTGCGGCCCCGGGTGGCCTGGTGGGGACCCACGCAGGAAGAACGGAAAACGGTCTATGACGCGCTGCTGAGCTCTGCCAGACGGGCGGTGCAGCGAGCCAAGACCTACACCCGGAAGCGCACTTCAGCCAGCCTGCTGGAGGGTCTCGATCTCCGCAAGAGCTTCAAGGGCCGGCCGGTGGTCGACCGGGTGAGCGTGAGAGTGGAGCAGGGCGAGATCGTGGGGCTGTTGGGACCCAATGGGGCGGGAAAGACCACGACCTTCTACCTTATTACGGGTTTGATTCTGCCGGACGAAGGACGGGTTCTGCTGGATGGCAAGGAATTGACCGACGCGCCGATGTATCAGCGGGCTCGAAGCGGCATCGGGTATCTGGCCCAGGAACCCTCGGTGTTCCGAAAGATGACCGTCGAGGAGAATATCCTGGCCATTCTGGAGACCCGACCGATGGGTCGGGAAGAGCGTCACCGGCAGCTCGACCGGATGCTCGACGAGCTGTCCATCAAGCATCTGAGAAAGAGCCGGGCTTACTCGCTGAGCGGGGGCGAGCGTCGCCGTCTCGAGATCACCCGGGCTCTGGTCTCCGATCCCAAGTTCATGCTGTTGGACGAGCCGTTCGCTGGAGTAGATCCGATCGCGGTTCACGACATTCAGACCATCGTCGCCGGACTTCGGCACCGCGGGATCGGCGTACTGATCACCGACCATAACGTTGAACAGACTCTCGACATTGTAGACCGGGCATACATCATGTTCGAAGGCAAAGTGCAGGCCTCAGGAACGGTTCGTGAGCTGGTGTACGACGACCGGGTCGCGCAGCTGTATCTGGGACCCACGCTCACGGCCAGGCTTCGGGCCCGACTCGAGGCTGTCGCATGAGAACCGGGCTTTCCCAGCATACCAGCCTCCGCCAGGAGCTCCGAGTCAATCCACGGCTCTACCAGGCCATGGACATGCTGTACATGCCGATGATGGATCTGCAGCAGCACCTGAAGCAGGAGCTGCTGGCTAATCCCTTCCTGGAGCTGCTCGAGCCGGAGGACGAGACCACCGAGCAGCCCGCCGCCGAGGAGCAGAAGGAGCAGAAGGAGAAAGAAGAAGAAGTCGACTGGGAAGAAATTCTTTTGAACGGCTTCGAGGTGGGCGGCACCCGGGAGCAGTACGAGCAGCTGGAGTACACCGAGCCCGTGACGGTGGAAACCCGGAACCTGATCGATCATCTCCGGGAACAGCTCCAGATGCTGACCCTGACGCCCCGGCAATTGCTGTTGGCCGAAGAGTTTCTGG
>DATKJJ010000328.1:0-5700 GCA_035543695.1 Gemmatimonadales bacterium
CGGCGGCCTGTCTCCGCGTCCTCCAGCGGGAAGCTCCCGCGCTCTTCGCCGACTTCGAGCTCTATGAGTCGGGCGAGGGTGGAGAGGCGGGTCGAGTAGGATTTCACAAGGTCTAGAGTCGAGGGTCTAGAGTCGAGCGTCTAGAGTCCTCGCGTTCGAAGTGATTTTTTCGAGCAAAGACTCTAGACTCAGGACCCTAGACCTCCTTCCATCCAAAAAACTCACCACCACTTTTTTCCAAAAAAGTATTGTGCCGCAAAAACGTTTTTCTTACTTTAGTTGCGTCGATCGTTCGCCTCGTCCTGGCTCGTCTCTCGCGGACGGCCTTTTTTGTAGAAGGGGATCATTTGGCAGTTCGGATCGGACTCGCCTTTAATCTCAAACCCGAGGCGCCGGCTAACCCAGCCGGGGCGAACTCCGACTCCCCTTCATCCGACGAGCCTCCCAGTCGGGCCCTCCGACCCGATCTCCCTCAACCAGACCTCTACGCCGAGTGGGATGAGCCCGCCACCATCAATGCGGTGGAGCGGGCGCTCAGCACGGTAGGCCAGGTCTACCGCCTCGAGGCCAACAGCAGCTTTCCCGCTCGGCTCGCGCTGCTCCGTCCCGACTTTGTCTTCAACATCGCCGAAGGCCTCTACGGACCGAGCCGCGAAGCTCACGTTCCTGCAATCTGCGAGTTCCTGGGGATCCCGTATCACGCCTCTGATCCGCTCACCTGTGGTCTCGCCCTCCATAAGGGTCGAGCCAAGGAGATCCTCTCCTATCACGGAGTACCCAACGCGCCCTTCATGGTTGCCCGGTCGCCGGACGACGCCCGACGAGTGAATCTCCCATTCCCGCTCTTCGTCAAGCCGGCCTTCGAGGGGTCGGGCAAGGGCGTGACGACGCGGAGTCTCTGTAAGAACCGCTCGCAGCTGGTGCGGCAGGTCTCTCATCTGCTCGCCACCTACGCCGAGCCGGTGATCGTGGAGACCTATCTGCCCGGTCAGGAGTTCACCGTCGCCATCCTCGGCAACGGCGAAGAAGCGCGCTGCCTGCCGATCATCGGCATGCGTTTTGATATGCTGCCCAAGGGAGCGCCACCGATTTACGGCTATGAGGCAAAGTGGATCTGGGATACTCCGAGCAATCCCCTGGAGATCTACGAATGCCCGGCCCGCATCACCGAGACTCTCGCCCAGGAAATTCGGGCGGCCGCGCTCGGAGCGTACCACGCCCTGGAATGCCGCGACTGGTGCCGCGTCGATGTACGCTGCGACGCGGATGGTCGCCCGATGGTCGTCGAGCTCAACCCGTTGCCGGGCGTTTTGCCTGACCCGCGGGACCATTCCTGCTTTCCTAAGGCCGCCGCGGCGGCCGGAATGAGCTACGACGATCTGATCCGCATCGTCGCCGACGTTGCCTGGCGGCGAATCAGCGGTCGATCACTCCTGGCGGAGGTGGCCTGATGAAAGTCGCGATCCTCTTCGATGCCGGCAGCGAAGAGTGGAGTCCCCAGGACGTGGCCGCGGTGGTGGCCAACGTCCACGAGGTGCGCGATGTGCTCCGGCGGCGAGGGCACGAGGTGGAGCTGCTGCCGGTGCGTTATGGCGACTTCCGCTGGCTCTCCCGGGTACGGCGATCCGATCTGGTCTTCAATCTCTGCGAGGGCATCAACGGACACGCCCGGTTCGAGGATCTGGTCGTGGGCACCCTCGAGCTGACCGGCGTCCCCTTCACCGGCTGCCGGGCCTGGCCCACCACCGTCTGTCATCGGAAGCACGTGGCCAACACCCTGCTCTCATCGGCTGGGGTTCCGGTGCCGACCTTCACCCTGGCCCAGGCCAACAAGGGTCCATCCGAGTTTCCCCTGCCCGCCATCGTGAAGCCGGCCGCCGAAGATGCCAGCGTCGGCATCGACAACAGCGCCGTGTGCACCAGCAAGCGCGCCCTCAAGCGGCGGGTCGCCCAAATGCTGGAGCAGTTCGAGGAGGTCGTCATCCAGGAATACGTCGCCGGACGCGAATTCAACGTCGGCTTTGTGGGTAAGCGGATGCTGCCCATCGCGGAAATCCGGTTCGACGACCTGCCCGACGGCACCTGGCCCATCGTGAGCTACGCGGCCAAGTGGATCCCGGGGAGCCCGGAGGATGAGGGCACCATCCCGGTCTGCCCGGCTGAACTGGACACGGAGCTGCATCAGCGGATCGCCCAGGTAGCCCGGACCGCCTGGGAGCAGATGGCTGAGGGCGAAGGCTACGGGCGCATCGATATGCGTCTGAGCGAGGACGGGCAGCCCTATGTCCTCGAGGTCAATCCTACCCCAGACCTCTCCAGCAATGCGGGCCTCGCCCGGATGGGCCGCGCCTTCGGCTGGAGCTACGACGACCTGGTCATGCAGATCGTTGATGAGGCGCTCACTCGCTCGCAGAGCCATCGGGCAGCCGCGGCTCTGGTCAGCGGGGTGTCCGCCGCGTGAGCGGCACCATCGTCTCCCCACAGCTTCGCGATCTTACTCCAGCCGACCGGGACCGCATCGAGGCGATCACCCGGTCAGTGAGACTGTTTCGCGAGGATGAGGTCCCGATCGCGCTCGAGGTCTTCGACGAGGCGGTGGGCGGCCGTCCAGCCAACACCTATAACGTGCTCGGTGCGGAGGTGGACGGCGGTCTCGTCGGCTGGATCTGCTGGGGCCCGACCCCCTGCACCCTCGGCACTTACGATCTGTACTGGATGGCGGTCGATCCCGAGGCTCAGGGCACGGGCATCGGCACCGCACTCCTGCTGGAGATGGAGCGCCGGCTTGCCGGGCTTGCCCGGCTGATCGTGATCGAGACCGCGGGTCGAACCGATTACGCCGGCACCAGGGGCTTTTATCAGGCTCGGGGCTATGCCCCCGTGGCGGTGGTCCCGGACTTCTATGCGCAGGGTGATGATCAGGTCGTCTTCGTCAAGCGGCTGTCACTGGAGCGCAGCGAAGGGACCGTGGCGGGGCCAATGGGCGCCGCTGGTTAGTCGTCCGAAAGGAGTGAGTATGGAAACCTGGCAAGAGGTCCTCAAAAAGAACTCGATCGCCTCGCTCGAGGCGTTGGCCCAGAAGTTCGGTCCCGAGAACTTCCCCGAGCTCGACCGTCTGCGGCAGGCAGCCGAGAACTTCGAATTCCGGATCTCGCAGGCGATGGTCGAGCTGATCAAGTCGCCCAACGATCCGATCTGGCGCCAGTACGTTCCCTCAGTTGAAGAGCTGGATGTGGTGGACGGCATGGTGGACTCGCTCAACGAGGACGCCGACAGTCCCGTTCCCAACATCACCCATCGGTACCCCGACCGGGCGCTCTTTCTGGTCTCTCCCGTATGCGCCACCTATTGCCGTTTTTGTACTCGGCGGCGGAAGGTGGGCGACCCGGAAAAGATCCCCATGTCGCAGTTCGAGAGCGCCTTCCAGTATCTGGAGGCGCACACCGAGATCCGCGACGTCATCATGTCCGGGGGAGACCCGCTGCTGCTCAACGACCGGCGGCTCGAGGCCATCCTCACCCGGCTCCGGGCTATTCCCCACCTCCAGATCATCCGCATCGGGAGCCGGATCCCCTGCCATCTGCCGGAGCGGATCACGCCCGAGCTCTGCGCCATGCTCAAGCGGTTCCACCCGCTCTTCATCAATACTCACTTCAACCATCCGGACGAGCTGACCCCCGCGGCCGTGGCCGGGTTGGGCCGGCTGGCCGATGCCGGCATCCCGCTCGGCTGCCAGACGGTGTTGCTGAAGGGAGTGAACGACACGCCCGCAGTCATGATGGAGCTGATGCATCGGCTTCTGATGGCGCGGGTCCGGCCCTACTACATCTATATGGCCGACCAGGTGGCTGGGGCCGAGCACTTCCGAACAACTGTCCAGACCGGAATCGAGATCATGCGGGCGCTCCGCGGCTGGACCAGTGGCCTGGCCATCCCCTACTTCGTCATCGACGCGCCGGGCGGCGGGGGCAAGATTCCGATTCTACCCGAATACGTCGAGAGCATGAATGAGGACGAGGTGGTGCTCAAGAACTTCCGGGGCGAGCGCTATGTCTATCGGCAGCCGAGGGAAGAGGCTGGAGTGATTGAGCTGAAGAAGCCGAGGAAGCGGGCCCCCAGGAGGAAGACGGCATAGGGGATCTGTCCCAGGCTAATGAAGCGAGGGATCTACCCGGTCTCAAATAGAACCTGGCGGGATCCCTCGTTTCACTCGGATGAGGCCTCGTACATCTCCCAGCTTACCGCCTCTACCGCTTTTACCGCTTTTACCGCCTGAAGCTGCACTCCACTCCGCGGCTCGCCACCACCACCCCATTCGCGTTCAGCAGCTGCCCAATAACATCCGCGCCGGCTCGGGCTCGGATGAAGTTCGCCGGGATCCGAGTTGCTCCCGGCTCCGTGTTGCTGTCGAAATCGAACTCGACCTCGTCACCGATCGCCCGCTTCAAGGCCGAGGTCACCGTGCCGCCTGCGGCCCGCACCCGCGCCCGGAATCTCGCGTTTCTCGGGGACACATTGTTGGCGTCCACCGAGATCTTCGAGCGATTGGTCCGGCGCTCGCAGGTGACTCGCAGCGTCGCGGCCAGGGTGCTGAGGTTCTGCTGGGCCGCAGTGGTGGCTTCGGGTGTACCGGAAGATCCGGCGGAAGGAGCCAGGGTTTCGTTGTTGCAGGCGCCGGCAGAAACGACCAGACCGGCCAGAATGATGCGTCCAATGGTTTTCATCGCTTGCGTCTCCCGAAAGAAAATGGATGGAGAGTTGTCTCCGCTGGTGAACGCGTCGTGTTCACGCAGCCGGGATGGGCAAGCGATGTACCCTTTGGGGCTTTTGGTTAACTGGTTACTCCCGAAGCTCTTCGTCTCGGTCGTGCCGGATAGGGCCCTGCGCGTTTTGGTAGGGTCTAGAGCGAATCGGTACAGCCATCGCTGCGTGTAGGTCGTTGGGACCCACCTTCCAATCCCGCAACCCGCTGGCCCACGAATACGGATCGATCTTCACGTCCGATAACTTCTGGCTTACCGCCGCGATATTGGCCAGAGAATAGAGGAAGATCGCGGGAACATCGGTGTTCAGCGTGTCCATCGCCTGTCGCCACAGCCCCTTCGACTTTCCGGCGCTTTCCTCCAGCGAGGCCGCGTTCACCAGCGAATCAAAGACGGGATTGCCATAGTGCCCGTAGTTCAGCGCCGCCCAGCCCCCTCGAGTCCATTGATCCCGCAGTCCACGGGGACTGGGCTCATCCAGATACGCGCCGATGTAGCTGTCGAAGCGCCCCTTGGCCAACCGCTCCTGAAACACGGGAAACTCGACGGTGGTGACCGTTGCCGGGACCCCGATCCGGCGCCAGGCCTCCTGAATGGCGACTGCGAGCTGCCGTCGGCTGGCGCTGGTGGCGGGAACCAGAATGTCGATGCTTCGGAGCGGATGTCGCGCCTTGATCCGGTCGATCGTCTGTTTGGCCTGAGCGGTGTCGAACGGTAGCTGGCGAATCCCGTCGTCCCAGATCCAGAGCAGTTGGGACATAGGTCCCGGTGGCGGCTTGGTTCCCTGGCCAAAGAGCGCCGTGGCCAGCGTCCTGCGGTCCACCGCCTGGGCCAGCGCCTGGCGTAGCTCGCGGTTGCTCAGCTGCGGATGCGGCCGGCCTTTGCCGTCGGCGACATTGAACGCGAGGAACCCGTAGACACCGGCCGGGTAGGTGAT
>DATKJJ010000329.1:0-6819 GCA_035543695.1 Gemmatimonadales bacterium
GAGGAGTGGGTCTGGGCGGATGCGTATACTGTGAGCCGACCGACGTCGGCCATTCCATGCTCGCCGGAGGCATACCCGCTCGACCGCTCCCGCGCCGAGAGCAGGGCCACCAGGGTGGCAGTCGAAGCGGTATCCTGGATCACCCCGACGAACGTTTCGGGCAGCCCCAGCATCTGCCGGAGCCAATCCATTGTGACCTGCTCCAGCTCGGTTGCGGCGGGTGAGGTCGCCCACGACATGCACTGGGCGCCGAGTGTGGCGGTGAGCATCTCGGCGAGAATGGACGGCGGACTGTTGTTGCCGGGGAAATAGGCAAACCACCCAGGGTGGTTCCAGTGGGTCATCCCCGGCAGCACGATGGACTGAAAATCGGCAAAGAGCTGCCCGAACGGCTCGCCCTGCTCCGGAGGTGACAAGGGAAGCCGGCGGGCGATGTCCCCCGGCTCGACCCCGGGCGTTACGGGAAGCTTCGACACCCCGTCGAGATAGTCGGCCATCCAGTCGACCAGCTCGTGCGCGTGCCGCCGGAATTCGTCGGCTTGCATACTGGATGGTGAACTACTTTACAGCCCATGGCAATCTCCGGCCCCCTTTCGCCTTACCGCTCCCTGCGCTCGATCCAGTCCCTTCGACTCTCCAGTGGCCTCGCCTGGATGGCGCTGGCGCAGTTGTGCTTTGCCGGCATGAACATCTGTACTCGCCTGGGCGCGCGGAGTCTGTCCTGGGCCGAGGTCGCCTCCGCGCGATTTCTGGTCGGCGGCATCATAGCGGCGGGACTGGGATGGCTTCGAGGGAGCTCACTTCGGGTCGGCGACCAGCCTGCGGCGTGGCGCCGGAGCATCTACGGGACCCTGGCCGCGATCTGCGCCTTTTACGCGCTGGCGTCCAGCCGAATCGCGCTGGGCGACGCAGCGACTCTGGGCGCGACCGCTCCGATCTTCGTGGTGCTGTTTGCCGGACCGCTGCTGGGAGAACGGGTCAGCGCTGGCGAGCTGCTGGCCGTCGCCTTGGGCTTCACCGGCGTCATTGCCGTGATGCGGCCTTCGTTTGCCCTGGCCGGGCCGGTGGCCGCCATCGCGACGGTCGGAGCCATGTTCTGGGCCCTGGCCATGATCTGGGTGCGAAAGATGGGGGCAGGAGAGAGCCACGAAGCGGTGGTACTCCACTTCTCCCTGGTGGCGCTGCTGACCTTCCTCCTGCTTGCCTTACCCCAGTGGCGCTGGCCCAGCTGGACCGATTCGGCCTTTCTGCTTGGGGCCGGCCTCGGCGGCGGACTCGGCCAGGTCACCATGACTCGAGCCTATTCCCTGCATCGTGCCGCGCCCGTCAGTGCTCTTTCCGCTCTCAGCCTGGTGCTCACCTATGCTCTGGCCTTGCCGGTGTTCGGCGATCGGCCCACCGCATGGCAGGTGGGCGGATCGTTGCTGGTTGTGTCCGCCAGCGTGCTCCTGGCGGTGAGTCACGATCGCCAGGAGGCACCGGTCCGGACCTGAGGCTGACGCATGTATGTTTGATTCATGGCTGCACCTGCACCCGCGGCACCTCTCGCCCGCGCCGATGGACTGACCTACGATCCTGACGTCGCCTGCAGCCACCTGATCCAGGCGGATCCCCGGTTGGGCACGCTGATGAGCCGGGCCGGTCCATTCACTCTGCGCCCGCGGCCCGCCCAAAGCCTCTTCTCGGCGCTGATGCGATCGATCGTGTACCAGCAGCTCTCCGGCAAAGCTGCGGAGACCATACTGGGCCGGGCAATTCGGGCCTGCGGACCCGCCCGGTTCCCTGCTCCACGACAGGTACTGGCCATTTCTCCCGAGCGTCTGCGCCAGGCCGGCCTCTCCACCGCCAAGACCGCTGCGGTACGCGATCTCGCCGCCAAGACCCTGGACGGGACCGTCCCTTCCCTCGCCCGAATCCGCCGAATGGAAGACGAGGAGATCATTCAGCGCCTTACCCAGGTTCGTGGTATCGGCCGCTGGACGGTGGAGATGCTGCTGATGTTCCGCCTGGGCCGCCCCGACATATTCCCGGTAACCGACCTCGGAGTTCGCAAGGGTTTTGGGCTGGTGTTTGTCCGGGGTAAGCTGCCGGAGCCGGCAACCATGCTGCGACGGGGCGAGCGATGGCGGCCCTACCGCAGTGTGGCCAGTTGGTATCTCTGGCGCGCGCTGGAGTTGTGAGCCATTGACTCACGTTTGGCACTTCACTCAGTGAAAGCCTGACCCGCACCAACCGTACCCAAGGAGACTCATGAGCATACAGGCATCACCGATCGCCACTGGTGAAGAGGAGCGGTACCAGCGCAAGACCGCGGCGTCAGGGCGGTTCTTTGTCGAAGCACGGCAGTACATGCCCGGCGGCGACTCGCGCAGCACCCTCTTCTATCCGCCGTATCCGGCGGTGATGGAGCGGGGAGAGGGATGCCGGCTGGTGGATCTCGATGGGAACCGTCTGCTCGATTTCACCGGCAATCACTCGGTGCTGATTCACGGGTACGCGCATCCCGTCGTCATGGAAGCGATCGAGCGACAGCTCCGGAAGGGAACCTGCTTTCCCGGCTCGAGCGAGCCTCAGCTCGAGTTTGCCCGGCTGATCTGCCAGAGAATTCCCTCAGTCGAGCGGATCCGCTTCACCAACTCGGGGACCGAAGCCTCCCTGAACGCCATCCGGGCAGCGCGGGCATTTACCGGACGGAAGAAAATCGCCAAGGTCGAAGGCGGCTATCACGGCACCGCCGACGACGTGATGGTCAGCATTCATCCGGCTGCGACCGAGGCGGGACAGCGCGCTCGGCCCCGGGCAACCGCTCACGCCAAGGGATTGCCTCCGGAGATCATGGGCAATGTGGTGATCGTCCCATTCAACGACGTGGATGCAGCGAGGCAGGTCATCGAGGCGGAAGCAAGCGAGCTCGCAGCGGTGGTGGTTGAGCCGCTGCTCGGCTCAGCCGGAATGATTCCAGCGGAGCGGGCGTACCTCGAAATGCTGAGGGAGGTCACCCAGCGGCTGGGAATTCTCCTGGTCCTCGACGAGGTGGTGAGCCTGCGGGTGGCCTACGGCGGCGCCCAGGAGTATTTCGGCGTCGCCCCGGATCTCACCATTTTCGGCAAGATGATTGGCGGGGGTTTTCCGCTGGGCGCCTTCGGTGGCCGCGCGGACATCATGGCGCTGTTCGACCCTTCGGCCGGACGGCCGGTAATTCCGCATCCGGGCAGTCACAATGCCAATCCCATCGGAGTCGTTGCCGGAATGGCTACGCTCGAGCTGCTCACCCGGCGCGTGCTCGACCGCCTCAACACCCGGGCCGAGGCGTTCCGGGCCGATCTGGCCGCCGCGTTCGCCGACGCCGGTGTTCCAGTACAGATCACCGGGCTCGGCTCGCTCTTCGCCATGCACCTGACCGGCCAGCCGGTGCGGAGCTACCGAGACACGCTCGGGACCAACAACAATCTTCGCCACCAGATTTTTCTCGGGCTCTTCAACGAAGGCGTCCTTATCGATCCGCGGGGCGTGGGCAATCTTTCGACCGCGCTCGGTGAAGAAGAGATCCAGCAGTTTGGTCAGGCCCTGAGAACCGTACTTGGCCGAGTACGGGCGGACTGATCCAACCGACTTGACACCGCGACCTAAGTTTCGGGCTTCGGGCGGTTGAGCAGTTTGGCTACGTCCTGCGGGGTGAGCCCCACCTCCTGAAGGATCTGCTCCGTGCTCGGCCGGCTGAAGTCTTCCCGCCGGGCTTCGAAGATCAACTCATGGGCGTGGGGCCCGTCCAGCGCCTGCTGCTGCCGCAATACCCATCCGCTTTCGTCCACAAACAACCGCAGCGCGTGGTCTAACGACTCGAACGCGTTCTCGCTCCAGCAATGGTCTCGAGGATGCCAGAATCGCGTCAATAGAACCGCGCCGTGAGGGACCTCCTCGCCTTCCCGGGGCGCCCGGGTCACCACCACCACCCAATGCGCCCTCCCGGAACGGGGTGGGTCGAGGATTTCAGAGGCGGCTTGTACCGCGGGTACCGGGTCAGTCACTCAGCACCTCCGCCAGCCGCGAGCTCGTCCTCGAGCGCTCGGCAAAGACTCTGACTGCCGCCAGCAGCGGCACTGCTACGAACGCCCCCGCGGCCCCCCACAGGAACCAACCGATTACCACGATGATCAGAACGGCCAGGGGATTCAAGCGCAAGCCGCTTCCGTAAGCAAACGGGCTTACCAGGTTGTTCTGTATGCTGGAGATGGTGATGTAGGCCAGCGGAGGCAAGACGATCTGCCCTATGCTGTCGAAGGCCGCAAAGGAAGCGATCGTGATCAGACCCACCATGATCAGCGCGCCGATATAAGGGAGGCATTCCAGCAGAAACGTCAGCACCCCCCAGAGGATGGGTGATGGCATGCCCAGGGCCGTGAAGACCAGTGCCACCACCACCGCCTGTCCCCCGCTCAGCAAGAGGGTCACCACCAGATACCGGCGCACCACCGACTCGGCTTCGGACACGGTCTCTTCGGGAGTCCCTGTCTTCTGCGGTGGCATCAGCAGGGCGATCTTGCGGCTCAGCAGATCACCCGTCGCAAGCACCAGGAACACGATTACCACCGTTTGGAGCAGCGTGCTCAAGATCCCGGCGGTGGTGGCGAACACTCGCCCTACGATGGGAGAGACCATTGACCCCCCCGCGGGTGGGGGCGCCTGTGCCGATTGAGCTTTCTGCTGTCCCGGTTTCCCTTGGTCAGCTCCTCCAGTGACTTCGTCTTTGGCCTTTTCGACGGCCTGGGAGACCTGTTTAATCGGCTTCCTCAGCTTCTCGATCTTGCCTCGGGCGGCGGAGAGGGTCTGGGGAGCGTCGCGCATCCATCCTTTGAGGGGGCCCGCCAGGAAGTATCCTCCGGCGCCCAGCAAGCCGAGAAAGCCCAGGGTCACCAGGGTTGCCCCAACCGCATCTGGGACATGGATCCGGGAGAGCAGCTGAACGGCCGGGCGAACCAGCGCCGTCATCATCAGCCCCAGGGCAATGGGAACGAAGACCTCCTGCCCCAGGTACAAGGCGGCCGCCCCCGCAATGGCAGCGAGAATGCTCAGGCTGGTAGAGCGCGAAGTCACCGGTTCAGCTCCTGTCATCTTTAATGATGGCGTAGACTACCACGTCTTCGTACACTCCCCACTTTCTCACCCGCTGGCGCAGGAGCCCCTCGCGCAACAGTCCCGCGGCCTGCAGAACCTTCCCCGCCGATGGGTTGCGGACCATATGATGGGCACAGATTCGATTCAGACCTACCGACTCGAACCCGAAGTCGATGACGGCGGTCGCCGCCTCCCGGGCATAGCCGTTACCCCACCACTCCCGCCCGATCCAGAATCCGAGCTCGGCCTGGAGATGCTCCGGATCGATGTCTCGCAGTCCGACCGAACCGATCAGGGCACCGCTGGTACGCAATCGAATGGCAAAGTTGATGGCCCGTCCGCGGGAAGCTTCCCGTCGCTGCTGTCCGATCCATGCGAGGGCGTGGTCCAGCTCGTAGGGATGGGGAATGGCAAGTGTGGTGTCGGCGATCTCCCGCGCGCCGGCCAGGCGCTGCAGCTCAGGAGCGTCCTTCTCCGTGAACGCCCCGAGCGTCAGACGAGGCGTCCGTAGGATTGGGACCGGGCTCACATCGGCACTAGAAGGCGTGTTGCTGTGCCCGCTCGATGCTCTGCCCCAGCTCCCCTGCAGCTTCGCGTAAGTTGTTGAGCTCGGCGTAGCGGCCACTCACCGAGCCGGCCCGAAGATCGTTGCCCAGGCCCCGGCACATCTCCGTGGCCCGGCGAATCCGGAAGCGTTCCTGAAAGTTCTTGTAGTCCTCGCCCCCGGCCGCTCCCAGCAAACCCCAGAGTCTCAGACGCATATCGTCCAGCGCGCTCTTGAAGTCCTCCAGCCCCTCGACCGGCGCTTTGCCTAGCGCCAGGCGGACCTCGATGGCCCTCAGGGTGGAGTTGAGCGTCGCGACGTGTTCGCCAAAGCTGGGCTCTCCCATGAACGCTCCTGACGATTGGCCGCAAGCGCGGCTAAGCCTGGCCCCGAGCTACTCCCGGTATGCGTCCACCGACATGTTGAGGTCTCGTCGCAGTTCAGTCTCGCCACTGACCAGTGAGCTCCAGCTGATCTCCTGACCCTTGCGAGCACCCTTGGGGGTGATCTTCACCCCTTCCGGGGAGATGGCCACGGTGTACAGCTTGCCGTCGAGGTCCAGCTCTCGCTTGATCGTCTTGTCGAGTTTGGTCGCCATGATTCCTCAGCAGTTTGGAGAAGCGCGGTAGCGCATAAGTCTTTGTGTAGCAGTGGGTCCCTGTTCCAGCCCCGCCAAGTATACGCAATAGATGGCACTGCCGTCGAGTTGCGCCAGGGTGCCTACCCCCTAGCTTTACTATACCCCCCACAGAGCAGTTGGTCATGCCAAACGAGCGTGAGGCCCGCCTGAAACGGGAATTCGCGAGACTCTATCCCGGGCTCAAACCCGGGGTTTGGTACAATGCCGCCTGGCTGTCGGCCCGCCAGTTCGCCCGGGTCCGGTGCGATGGCCGGGCGGAGTCGATGGCATCCGTGGTCAACGAGCAGCACTTTGAGTTCCGGGGCGGAAAGCCCTGGCGCAAGCCAAAGCCTCGGCAGCGATAGTTCTCCCACCTCATGCCCGGGAACCGCAGCCCGGCATCAACTGTTCACCCCTCTTGGCCAACTTGCCACCCTGTGGTCGGTATCACAGCGATAGTGAGCCGGCTCGCTAAACTGCCGTAGCTGAAACAATGGTGGGCGGAGAGCCTGACCTTGGGGCACGCTCTCAGATCATCCCG
>DATKJJ010000330.1:0-2564 GCA_035543695.1 Gemmatimonadales bacterium
CATCCTGTCGCTCTGCCCTGCCGCCCCGCTGCCCCGCTGTCCCGCTGTCCCCTACTCGCTGACCACCGGCTCCGCTGGTGTGACCGCCGCTTCGTTCTGCTCGCCGGTCCGTATCCGAAACACCTGGGCGACGTCGAGAACAAAGACCTTTCCGTCTCCCACCTCTCCAGTGCGGGCGCTCTTGAGAACGGCATTGACGGTGGGCTGCACAAAGGGCTCGGACACCCCGATCTCCAGGCGCACCTTCTCCTGCAGGTCCACTTTCACCGTAGTGCCCCGATAGGTCTCGACTCGCTCGGTCTCGCCCCCGTGGCCCAGCACGCGGGAGACGGTGAGCCCCCGAACCTCGCACCGGTACAGCGCCTCCAGGACCTCGTTCAGGCGGTCCGGCCGGATGATGGCGACTATCAGCTTCATGACTGGATCTCCTATTGGGCTGAGGCCGTGGCCGGTACCAGCACCCCGGAGAGCTCTTCGGCGGCGAGCACGTCCGGATGCACCAGAATTGAGCCTTCGCCGCTGGCATAGGCCTCTTCACCGTGCTGGCTCACGTCCATCCCCACACCCTCGATCCTCGGCACCGCGCGGAGTGAAAGGACCAGGCTCAGCCCTTTCAGGATCGCGAATGTCATGATCCCGGCGTACGCGGCAGCGCTCAAACAGGCGAGCGCCTGCACCGCGAGCTGATGCGGGTTGCCGAACAACAAGCCGTCGCTTCCTGCCGGGTTCCAGACCTTCTGGGCCAGCACTCCGGTCAGCAGGGCGCCAGTCAGCCCGCCAATTCCGTGGCCCGCGAAAACGTCGAGGGAGTCATCGATCCGGGTCCGGGAGCGAAGCTGAATCATGAAGTAGCTGGGGAACGCCGCGATCGCGCCGAGGATCAGGGCGCTCAGCGGACTGATGAATCCCGCCGCCGGCGTAACCGCGACCAGCCCCACGACAATGCCAGTGGCCCCACCCACGGCAGTGGCCTTTCCGGTGCGGAAGTAGTCCAGCAGAGTCCAGACTACCAGCGTGGCGGCCGGGGCCAGGAAGGTGTTGGTGAACGCCAGGGCCGCAAGACCGTTGGCCGCAAGCGCGCTGCCGCCGTTGAAGCCGAACCATCCGAACCAGAGCAAGCCCGCACCCAGCAGCACGAACGGGACGTTGTGAGGGATGACCGCGGTGCGGCCGTAGTCCTTCCGGGAGCCGAGCACCAGTGCCGCGACCAGGGCCGACACGCCGGCGTTGATGTGGACCACGGTCCCTCCTGCAAAGTCGAGCGCGCCACGGCTCATGAGCCATCCGCCGCCCCAGACCCAGTGCGCCACTGGGGCGTACACCAGCAGGGTCCACAGGGTGATGAAGGCGACATAGGGACCGAACCGCATCCGCTCGACCACGGCACCCGAGATCAAGGCCGCGGTGATGATAGCGAAGGTGGCCTGGTAGGCCATGAAGAGCACGTGGGGGATAGTGCCCTTTGCTTCGGTGCCCACGCCCTGCAGCCCGATGTTGGCGAGACCGCCGAGGAAGGGGCCGCCCTCACTAAAGGCGAGACTGTATGCCGCAACCGCCCAGGTGACCCCGACGACACCCAGCGCCACGAGGCTCATCATCATGGTATTGAGCGAGTTCTTGTTCCGGACCAGGCCTCCGTAGAAAAAGGCGAGGGCCGGGGTCATGAGCAGTACCAGTGCGGTGGAGACCAGCATCCACGCGGTATCGGCGGGGTTTATGGATTGCACGTCTCGCTCCGTTAGTGAGTCATGAGTCGCGACTCGCGACTACCATCACGCGTCGTAATACAGGAAGAACTCGTACGGATGCGGCCGCATATTGACCGGAGCGATGTCCTTGCTCCGCTTCATCGCGATCCAGGTTTCGATCACATCGGGAGTGAAGACGTCGCCCTCGAGCAGGAACTGGTGGTCCTCCTCCAGCGCCGTCACCGCTTCGTCCAGCGAGCCCGGTACCGTCTTGATCGTCCGTTTCCGCTCGTCATGCAATTCATACAGGTCCTCATCGATCGGTGCCGGCGGCTCCAGCCTGCGCGTGATCCCGTCGAGCCCCGCCATCAGAAGCGCCGAGAACGCCAGGTAGGGATTGGCGGTGGGATCGGGCGCCCGAAACTCGATCCGCCGCGCTTTGGGACTGCTGGAGTAACAGGGGATCCGGCAGATCGCCGAGCGGTTGCGGGCGGAGTACATGAGATTGACCGGCGCCTCGAAACCGGGGACCAGCCGGCGATAGCTGTTGGTGGTGGGGGCACAGAGCGCCAGCAAGGCGGGAGCGTGCGCGATCAAACCTCCGATGTAGTGTCGTGCCGTCTCGGAGAGGAGTGCGTAACCGTTCTCGTCGTAGAAGAGCGGCTTGTCCCCCTTCCACAGGGACTGGTGCACGTGCATTCCCGACCCGTTATCCCCGAAAATCGGCTTGGGCATGAAGGTGGCCGTGAGCCCCAGACTGTGGCACACATTCTTCACGATGTACTTGTAGACCAGCAGCCGGTCGGCCGTCTTGACCAGCGTGCCAAAGCGGAAGTCGATCTCCGCCTGCCCGGCGGACCCCACCTCATGGTGCTG
>DATKJJ010000331.1:0-8021 GCA_035543695.1 Gemmatimonadales bacterium
CGGCCGCCACCGCCCGGGCCTTGGCCCGGGCCCCGATCTCGGGCAAATACTTCTTCAACACTGCGTCGCGCCATTGGGTGGAGAGCTGCTCCAGGGTGAGCCCTATCGTCCGCCGGAACGCGCCTTCAACTCCGCCCG
The DNA here is from genome assembly GCA_035543695.1 of Gemmatimonadales bacterium. Lineage (GTDB taxonomy): Bacteria > Gemmatimonadota > Gemmatimonadetes > Gemmatimonadales > GWC2-71-9 > CAVVWJ01. Next base: position 139 of record DATKJJ010000331.1, read on the forward strand.
ACAAGGTGCCCTTCAGGATGGCGCCGACCGCATCGTCGCCCCAGCGCTCGCCGATATAGGACCAGAGCGCATGCCCGTAGCGGTAGGGGAAATACTGATACGGGTCCAGCGTCATCTGGTCGATGGTGGGGAGCTTCCCCTCCAGCGCGGCGTCCCGGAGCCACATGGCGGTCTCGGGATTGATTGGCCCGATAGACAGGTACTCGGCCATGCCTTCGGCAAACCAGAGCGGAGGATTGATGGCGATGATCGTTGCCAGGTTGGCACCGGAGCGCCCTCGAGACCAGACGTCGTACTGGAACTGGTGCGCCATCTCGTGCTGGAGGACGTGCTCGAACTCTGCGTAGGAGCCAGTAAACGGCATGACCGCGCGGTTCCGCTGGAAGTCGGTTACGCCTCCCGTTCCCTCGCTGGGGGGCTCTCCCAGGGCGTTGGTCTGCTGAAAGTCGGAGTGCGAGGCGTACAGGATGATGGGCTTCCGCTCCCGGAAGTCGTGATTGAGCACCTTGGACAGCCGGGCATAGCTTCGCTCAGCCATGCGTGCGGCATCCATCGCGGCAACCCGTTCGCGCTCGTAGTAGTAGACGTCGAAATGCTCGGTCTGGATGATCTTGAAGTCGAACGAGCTGTATTGAACCCGGTTCCGGCCGAAGTACTGGGCCTGAGCGAGTCCAGGTCCGACCAGGCAGAGCAGAAGAACGGCCGGGATGGCACGGCGGAGCATAGACATCCTCGATCTAGGTAGCACTGATCAGCAGCTCAGGTGCATCGTCCCACAGCCGCTCCAGCTGATAGAAGGATCGGGTCTCGGGATGAAAGAGGTGGATGACGAAATCCACGAAGTCGAGTAAAACCCAGCGGCCACCGGTCAGACCCTCCACGTGGTGGGTGTGGTGACCACGACGGTTCAGCTTTTCCATGACCGACTCGGCGATACCGCGCACATGAGCGTCAGAAGTCCCCGAAGCGATCACGAAAAAATCGGTGGCATCATTCAAGCCGCGAAGGTCGAGCACAACCAGATGATTTCCCTTCAAATCCTGTATGGCATTCAGCGCCAGTCGCAGCGCTTCCGGTGGCTGCGCAATGGTCCGCTCCGGTCGAGCGTCCTGAATCATTCCGTGTGAGGTCCTCTCTTCGGTGTGGGTGCATCGTCTTCGATCTGATAGAAGACCCCCCAGGCTCCGGGTCCCACGTGGGTGCCAAGTACGCCAGTGGCGAGGCTGACCAGACAATCCCGGGGGTGGTACCGTTCGACCAGGGCAGCCTGGATTCGCTGGGCGGCCTCCGGGGCATCCGCATGCGCTACCCCGAAACGGACCACCTTTGGCCGTGGAGTCAAGCGCTGGTCCAGCAGGGCAAGGACTCGGGCCTCGACATTCTCCCGCCCCCGAATCCGCTCGATCGGAACCACCTTTCCATCGGCATCGAAGGAGAGGATCGGCTTGACGTCGAGCATCCCGGCCAGCCACGCCTTACCCCGGGAAATGCGGCCGGACCGTAGCAAATTGTCATACCTGTCCACCGTAAGAAGCATTCCCGTATGCGGCTGAATCCGCCGAAGCTCCTCGGCGACCCGGGCACCGTTCCAGCCGGAGGCGGCCAGCTCGGCCCCCCGCAGTGCCAGAAGCCCGACACCCAGTGACGCGGAACGGCTGTCCACCAGATGAACGCCCTGCAAGCTTCCGGCCTTGATGGCGGCCTGCGCTGCATTGAACGTGCCCGACAGATTGGAGCCGAGCAGCACCGCGACGATCTCGTCCGCCTCCTGCGCCGCATCTCGGAGCACCTGGATGAAATCTGCCGGAGCAGGCTGCGAGGTGGTCGGCAGCTCGGCAGAGGTCCGCAGCCTTCGGTAAAACTCCTCCGGCTTGAGCTCTACCCGATCCCGGAAGGTCGTGTCCCCGAACATCACCTGCAGGGGAACCATGGCGATCCGGTGCCGGTCCAGCAGCGAGTCGGAAAGATCGGCCGAAGTGTCGGTTACGATCGCTACCGGCCGCCGGTCTGCGTGAGCCAACTTCCGGTGCTGGACCCGCATATCCTGCGCCTTGGTGCTGGCGACCCGGCCCCAGCGCGTTGCATAGGTAAAGACGGCCTCGGGGGTATCCGTGTGCACATGGATCTTGAGGATGTCTCCGGTCACCGCCACGACCGTAGAGCCGCCGAAGGCGCGCAAGGCGCTGCGCACCTCGTTGGCCGCCGGCAGGCTCTCGCCTCGGACCAGGACCTCGGTGCAATACTGGAAATCCCTTTCCGCCGCGACGCTCACCAGCGCAGCAGGTATGTCCCCGTCTCCGGAGCTCTCGCTGCCGAACTCCGCCGGGACGATCGGATCGCCCGCGATATAGCGAACCACACCCTCGAGCATCCGCACAAATCCCTTACCCCCGGCATCAACCACACCGGCATCCTTGAGGACCTGCATCAGCTCCGGGGTTCGGGCCAGTGCCGCTTCTCCCTCCTCCAGCAACCGCCGCATGAAGCTGCCCACGTCGCCGCTGGCTCGGGCAATCGGCTCAGCCGCAATGGCGGCGTCGCGGGCGACGGTGAGAATGGTGCCCTCACGGGGATCGTCCAGCGATTCGTAGAGGCGATCCGCGCCCTGCCGAATGGCCGTCGCAACATCGGGAGCCGTGGCCACGCTCCGGTCACCCAGTGCCTCGGTGAACCCCAGGAGAAAGTGAGCCAGCATCATCCCGGAGTTGCCCCGGGCGCCGAGCACGGCGGCCTGAGCCATGGTTTTGGCGGTGACCGGAAGTGAAGCGTCGCCGAGCGCTTTGAGAGCGTCGGCGACGGCCCGAAGGGTCAGGGTGAAGTTGGTGCCGGTATCGCCATCCGGCACCGGGAAAACGTTGATCCGGTTGATCTCCTCGCGGCCCGCGGCAACCCAGTCGGCGGCCGCGATAAGCGACCGCGCCAAGCGGGGACCATCCACATAGGTGATCCCCGCTCGCATCGTGTCCCGATCACTCAGCGACGACAGAGACCCGGAGTTCGGCATGGACGTCGGGATGCAACCGAAGGCTCACGGCATGGGTGCCGGTACTCTTGATCGGATGCTCCAGCTCGATCTTCCGCCGGTCGAAGGAGTAGCCTTCGCTCGCCAGCGCCTCGGCGATGTCCTGCGAGGTGATGGAGCCGAACAGCTTCCCCTCCTCGCCGGCCTTACCCTTCAACGTCAGAGTAAGCCCGCTCAAGGTGCCGGCCACCCGCTCGGCCTCGGTCCGCTCAGCCTGGTCCTTGGCCGCGCGCACCCGGGTTTCCGCGGCGATCCGCTTGCGGTTTCCTTCCGTCGCTTCGTAGGCCAGTCCCTGGGGCAACAGGTAGTTCCGGGCGTAACCCGGCTTCACCCGCACCATTTCTCCCGCCCGGCCCAAAGTCTTGATGTCTTCACGGAGTATTACTTCGATCATAGGAGAGTTTCCTCAGGTAGCCGACGCGGCAAGGCGGCGTCGGAAATCTAGCCAGGTGTCGGCCAGACCCAGCAGGGTCAGCCCGCCCACCACAAACGGCAACAGCAGCATGGCAATGAGTGACAGCGTGGCAATGACCGGGGCCGGAACTTTGCGGGTTCCGACGGCGAACACCGCCAGTCCGCGGGCCGCATACAACACCGCCCAGACCAGAAGCAGGTTGGCGCCTACTGAGCTCCAGACCTCGGGGAGCGGAGCCAGACACAGCGCAAGTCCAATCACCCATCCCCAGACCAGCTGATCGCTGAACTCGAACGAGGAGAAGCCGGCCGGTGCAGGGCCGAGCGGCCGCTGCGCGATGCGGCGATGCCAAACCCAGGCCAGGGTAACCCCGGCCATGCTGGCGAGCGCCAGGAGGGCCGGGTAGAGCAGGGCGATCGAGCGCACCATGGCCGACATCTGGTCCAGCATTCCCGCATCGCTCATACCGGGGGCGACTTGTCCCAGGCGCATGATGAAGTCGCGGTTATACCGCCACAGATCCTGCTCAACTGCTTCGCGAACCGCGGTCCAGCCCACCCCGAAATACCACATCCAGACCACCAGCGCGACGCCACCGATGGCGGTAGCCAGTAGCGCGCGAGAAAACCGGGCTGAGGGACGCCACAGCGTGAGCGCCAGATAGGACCCGGTGATCAGAACCGCCTCGGCGCGGGCAAACTGGCTCGCCAAACCGCCGGCCTGGTCCAGCCACAAGGCCGACCAGGTCGCGGTCGCGAGCAGCCAGAGCCACTCGCGAACCCGCCGGGGCCGGCTGAGGAGCAGCAGCCCGGCGAGCGGTCCAAAGAGGAGCACAGGCGGGGCCACCAGCAGATAGGCGATGAGGGCGAGTAGTGACCCGAACTGCCTCCGGGGCGACGCTGCTCCTGTGCTCGGCTCCCGCCAGGACGACGACGTCAGCCGCCGAAGCCCTTGATATACGGCAGCAGCGCCAGTTGCCGAGCCCGCTTGATGGCGGTGCTGAGTTGACGCTGGTGCCGGGCGCAGGTTCCCGAAAGGCGGCTGGGAAGAATCTTTCCTCGCTCGGTCAGGAAACGGGACAGAGTGCGCTCATCCTTGAAGTCGACAATGCGAACTCCGGACTCACAGATGGCACAGGTCTTCTGAGGGCGCCTCATTCGTCATCCTCCTCATCGCTCTTGCCCGCAGTAACCGGCACCGGCTGGGCCCCCTCGCTGACCACCACGAGATGGCGGAGCACTCCCTCATCCAGCTTGATCGCCCGCTCGAATTCCGGAAGCGCGGTGGCATCCGCGTCGAACTTGACGACGACGTAGTAGCCGGTCTCGTGTTTTTTGACGGGATAGGCCAGCGTGCGCTTGCCCCAGTGGTTCACCTGGGGAGGCTCGGCGCCGGATTGCTGAATCAGGGTATTGAAGCGCGCGAGGCGCTCATTGATGGCGGTCTCTTCGAGCGCACTGTCGAAGATATAGACCACCTCGTACTGACGGGTCATGACACCTTCCTTTGGACTGGAGCCCGGTTGGGCCCGGTTGCCCCGCGCCTGGTGTGGGCCGGGGAGGAGATATGTGGCCGGAACATAGTAGGGAAGCAGGCAGGTGGGGAAGCGGGAAGCTCGATGCTGCCCGGCGGGGGCCCCGTCAGCTGCTAAAGCGGAAGAGCATGACGTCGCCGTCCTGAACGACGTATTCCTTACCCTCAGCCCGGGAGAGCCCCTGCTCCCGGGCCGGTTTCCATCCGCCCACCCGGACGAAGTCATCGTAGGCCACTGTCTCCGCCCGAATGAATCCCTTCTCGAAATCGGAGTGGATCACCCCGGCTGCGGCAGGGGCCTTGTCGCCCCGGTGGACGGTCCAGGCACGCACTTCCTTCTCCCCGGCGGTGAAATAGCTCTGCAGCCCGAGCAGGTGATACGCCGCATGGGCCAGACGATCCAGGCCCGATTCCTTGAGCCCCAGTGAGGCGAGAAACTCGGCCCGGTCTTCGGGTGCCAGCTCAGCCAGCTCGGCTTCCACCTTCGCAGAGAAGGTGACCACTTCCGCCGTCTCCTGCTCCCGAGTCAGCGCGCCGCGCAGTTGATCGACGTACTGGTTCCCCAAGGCGATGTCTTCCTCGCCGACGTTCGCGGCGTACAGGACCGGCTTCGCGGTCAGCAGGTTGAACGAGCGGTAGCTCGGCCCCTCCTCGTCGGTAGGAACCACAATCCGGGCAGGCTGTCCGGCGGCGAGTGTTTTCTGCACTCGCTCCAGCAGACGCTGCTCCAACTTGGATTGAGTATCGCCAGATTTTGCCGCCCGGCTGGCCTTGTCGAGCCGCTTCTCGACGCTGGCCAGGTCGGCCAGCCCGAGCTCGATGTTGATGATCTCCCGATCGCGCACCGGATCGACTTCGCCCATGACGTGCTGCACATCGGGGTCTTCGAAGCAGCGGACCACGTGGAGAATGGCGTCGACTTCGCGGATATTCGCCAGGAACTGGTTCCCCAGTCCCTCACCCTCGCTCGCGCCCTTTACCAAACCGGCGATGTCGACGAACTCCACGGCCGCAGGCACCGTGCGCTCGGGCTTCACGATCTCGGCCAGAAGCTCGAGTCGCCCGTCGGGTACCTGCACGATCCCGGTATTGGGCTCGATGGTAGCAAAGGGGTAGTTCGCTACCAGGGCCTTCGCGGACGTGAGGGCGTTGAAGAGCGTGGATTTTCCGACGTTGGGAAGACCTACGATTCCGAGTCTTAACATCAGTCAGGGGTCAGGGGTCAGGAGTCAGACAGGAGTCGAGATGTCGGGGAATGAGTTCTCCCGACTTACGACTCCCGACTTTCGACTCATCGGTTAAATCGACTCATCGCCTTCTCAATCCCATTCTCGATCCAGCATTCGACGGCTTCACTCATTGGATCGAGCAGGCTCTCGATGGCCTTCTGCTCTTCCGGGGTGAACTCGTCCAGCACGAAATCGGCGAGATCATCCAGACCCGGCGGCGCAGGTCCGACCCCAATGCGGAGCCGGGAATAGTCCTGCCTCTGCAGCGTGCCCTCGATGCTCTTGAGGCCGTTGTGCCCCCCGGCGGAGCCGGCACCGCGGAGCCGAAACCGACCCACGGGCAGCGCCACGTCGTCCACCAGAATCAGGAGATGGTTGCTGGGATCGAACTCGGGAAGGCTGCGGAGCGGCCCGACTGCTGCGCCGCTCCGATTCATGTAGGTCTGCGGCTTGAGTACTGCGACCGGGGTGCCCTGCCAGGTGCCTCGCGCCTCCCGGGCCCGGTCGACCCGGCGATACTGCCCCAGCTGCCAGCGAGACGCCAACCGATCGGCGAGGACGAACCCGGCGTTGTGACGCGTGCGCTCGTACTCCGGACCCGGATTGCCGAGCCCCACGATCGTGTGCAGGGCTCAGGCTTTCGGTTCGGCCTCCGCCTCGGCGTCGGGCTTGGGCTTCCGAATGAGCTCGGGCTCGGTCGGCGCCGCGGCTTCCTCCACCGGCGCGGGTGCCTCTTCAGTCCGCGGAGCCACGACGGTGCACACGGGCGTGTCCGGATCGTTCAGGATCTCCGCCTTCTCGACTCGCAGGTCGCGAACAAACATCGAGTGGCCGATGGCCAGGGCCGTCACATCGAGCTCCACGTGCTCGGGGATGTCGGCCGGAAGCACCTCGATCTCCAGCTCGCGCAGCACGTGGTCGAGCACACCGCCAAAGTTCCGGACCCCATCGGGAATGCCGGTCAGATGGATGGGAACGGAAAGGGTGACCTTCTCGTCGGCCCGGACCTCATAAAGATCGAGGTGGAGAATCTCGGCCGGGCGGACAGAGTCCCGCTGAATTTCCCGGATGAGTGCCTTCACCGCCGGGCGCCCGTCCACCACGACGTCGAACACCGTGGTTCCAGCGCTGACCCCGATCAGCATCTTGCTGAGGGCGGAGGCTTCGATCGCCAAGATTTCCGGGGGCCGGTTGTGGCCATAGATGACGCCCGGGACCTTGCCCTGGCGCCGAAGGCTGCGGGCGGCGCCCTTGCCGGTGATGTTCCGGGAAGCGGCCTGGAGGTTTGCTTGCTGGGCCATTCTGTACCTCTAAAGGGTGTAGAGTCGCCAGTTGCCAGACCAGGACGCCAACCACCCCTCCTGGCGACTGAGGACTGGCGGCTGCCGACTAATCAAACAACGAACTGACCGACTGATCGCTATGGGTGTACCCGATTGCCTTGGCCAGGAGCCCCGCGATCGACAGCACCTTGAGCCGGTCGAATCGGCGCTCCGGCGGTATGGCAATCGTATTGGTGACCGCCACTTCTTTCACCCCCGAGGCCATCAGTCGGTCGACGGCGGGACCGGAGAGCAGGGCGTGGGTGGCGCAACAGTACACGTCCTGGGCACCCAGCCGCTTCAGGGCGGTCACCGCTTCCGCCATGGTTCCGGCCGTATCTATCATGTCGTCCGGGATGATG
>DATKJJ010000332.1:0-6864 GCA_035543695.1 Gemmatimonadales bacterium
ATTGTGGCCACCAGAGTCCAGAGCCACGTCAAGGCCACGAATCGGCGCCGGGGAGGGGCCGGCGGGGGCGCCGTCACGGGAGAAGACGCGGAGGGCACCGACTTCGCGATGGCGCGGTCGATGTTGGCGAGCTCTTTGTCCCAGTCTCTTGGCTGCTCGGTCATTCGGGGCCTCGGTTCAGACCAAATCGTTCCATTTTCTTGTAGAGATTGGAACGGGGAATTTTGATGGCTCGCGCCGTTTCCGACAGGTTCCAGTCGTGCTGTCGCAACTGCTGAACCAGGAACTTCTTTTCCGCTTCGAGCTTGAAGTCTTCCAGGCTGGGACTCTCGCCGTTGGGGCCCATGGTGCCGGGCAGCAGATGATCGATGTCCTCCGCTGTGACCTTCTTCCCCGACGCCAGAATGAGCACCCGCTCCACCGCGTTGCGCAGCTCGCGAATATTGCCGGGCCAGGGCCGCGTCTGCAGCCGGCGCACCGCCTCGTCGCTGAACTTCCTGCCGGGCACGCCCGCGCTGGCGGACAGCTGCTCGGCGAAGTAGCCCACCAGCGCGGGGATGTCGGCCCTGCGCTCGCGCAGTGGCGGCACCCGTATGGGCACGACGTTCAGCCGGTACAGGAGATCTTCGCGAAATCGTCCGTCGGTGATCTCCTGCTCCAAATCTTTATTGGTGGCGGCCAGCACCCGGACGTCCACTTGAATCGGCTTCGACCCGCCGATCCGGGTGACCACGCCTTCCTGCAGCACCCGAAGCAGCTTCGACTGCGCCGAGAGAGACATGTCGCCGATCTCGTCGAGGAAGAGGGTTCCTCCGTCGGCCTGCTCGAACTTCCCTGCCCTGTCGGCAAAGGCGCCGGTGAACGAGCCCTTCATGTGCCCGAAGAGCTCGCTCTCGATCAGCTCGGAGGGAATGGCAGCGCAGTTCACTTCGATGAAGGCTCGGCCCTGCCGGGGAGAAGCGTCATGCAGCGCGCGGGCTACCAGCTCCTTGCCGGTACCGTTCTCACCGGTGATCAGCACCCGCGCCGAGGTGGGGCCCACCTTGGCGAGCAGGTCGCGCACCTCCTGGAGCGCAGGACTGTCGCCCACCATGCGGAAGCGGCTCTCGCTCTCCTCTCGTAGCCTGGTGTTCTCATCCATCAGCTTGGCCTGGGCCAGCGCGTTCCGCACCGTCACCAGCAGCCGGTCGGTATCGAGCGGCTTTTCCAGGAAATCGAATGCGCCTCGCTGGGTGGCCTCCACCGCGGTGGCTATGGTGCCGTGTCCCGAGATCATCACCACCTGGGAGTTGGGATCGAGGCTGCGCAGCCGAGTTAGCGTCTCCAGTCCGTCCAACCCGGCCATCTTGACGTCGAGGAAGACCAGGTGGGGACGAAAATCCGGGTACACGGTCAGCGCTTCGCCGCCGGAGGCCGTCACCTTCACCACGAGGTTCTCGTATTCCAGCACCTGCTTGAGCGCCTGCCGGATTCCGGCCTCGTCATCCACGATCAGAATGCGATAACTCATGAGGGTGGCGCTCCGATCAGGGTGGCGCCGGTAGGCCGGAGGCGAATCTCCCGAATCCCGGCTGGGATTCGGACGGGGACCGTCTTTCGCGAGGGATCGCCCAGGGCCTTGGAGACCAGTTGGGGGACAGCATCATGGGGCAGCGGGAAGCCGCGGATGCTGAACGAGCGAAGCGCCCATTCCGCCTGCCGCGGAGCCACCACGGTCAGCGGACCCGCCGCCTGGATTGGCTCGGTAGGCTTGAGCGCCATGCTGAGCGGTCCAATCAACTCCTTGGGCAACCGGGCCGTGGCCAGACGAGCCTTCACCGTGATGCTCCCGTCCTCCAGTTCGACCTGCAACGAGTCCAGCTGACTGCGAAGACTGGGGTCGAGTCCGGACCCGATCATCGAAGCCACCTCGGACGCACTCAGTACCACGGAATCCGCCCTCCATCCGTTCAACGAATCGATCTTGGCGTGCGCCGTAACCAGCGCCCGCGAGCCGGGCCGCCCCGCCGATGCCGGCGCTTCAGTCCCACCGAAGGAGCCGAACACCCGGCGGGCTTCGCTGGTCAGGCGATCCCGGTACATCCAGCCGATGAAGAGAGCGGCCAACAGGCCGAGACATCCGGCGAACTTGAACGGGGCGGCCAGGCACCCCATCAGTTGGCCAGATCCAGGGTGAGGCGCGACTCGTAACGAGGGCCTCCCGTCGTGAGCACGCTCTCATAGAGCACCAGCTGTTCGGCGACGAACGGCATCGGCTGGAGCCGGTCCGCGTGAGCGTCCAATCCCCGGGTGGGAATCCGCTGGCCCTCCCGTACGCGTCCGAGGGTGACGTGGGGCTTGAAAGGAGTTCCCTCCGGAGCAAAGCCGATGGCCTCGGAACCGCGCTCGATCCGGTCCTGCAGCAGCTCGAGGGACGGCGGCGCCTGAACACCCACCCAGAGAATTCGGGGACGGCTCCGGCTGGGGAACGCCCCCAATTCGCCCAGGGCCAGCGCTTGGGGTCCGGCCCCGGCAGCCGCGAAGCGCAGCGCTTCGGCGATCACGTCGAGACGATCGGATCCTACCTCACCGAAAAATTTAAGGGTGAGGTGGAGACCCTCGTCGTGCACCCAGCGCACCGGCCAGTCGCCGCTCCGGAGATCGGCCAACAGATCCAGAATCTGGCCCCGGGCGGGGTCCGGGATCGGCACCGCCGCAAAGAGCCGCATCAATCAGGCGGCTGGGAAGCCAGGGCGAGCAGCCCGCCCCGGCGATAACCGTGCGGATCCAGCTCGACGCCATGGAACCCAAGATCCAGGAACGTGGCCTCAACCCGGGTCCACTGGCCCCGTACCCGCGCCATCTGATCCGGCTGCAGCTCGAGTCGAGCCTTGTCGCCATGGTGTCTCACCCGGATATCTCCGGCGACGCCGATGGAACGGAGAAAGGACTCTCCGAGTTCGACCTGTCGCAGTCGCTCCGGCGTGATGCCGAGCCCGTACATCACCCGGCTCGACAGACAGGGCGCGGCAGGCGCATTCCAGGTCGGCAGACCGAATCTGTGCACGGCGGCCCGAACCCGCGCTTTGGTCCAGCCCAGCTCCGCCAGGGGAGAGCGTATCGCCTGCTCCCGGGACGCGCGAAGCCCCGGCCGATGCTCGCCCAGATCGTCGGCGTTGGTCCCATCGATGACGGTGTCGAAGCCTAGCTCTTTCGCCAGCTCGACCAGCCGGGTCCACAGCTCGGATTTGCAGAAGTAGCACCGCTCGGTGGAGTTGGCGAGGTATCGGGCGTCGGATAGCTCCTGAGTCTCGATCTCTCGAACCGGAATGCCAAACTCCCGGGCGATCCGAAGCGCGGTGTCATACTGGTCCTCGGGATACGATGCGCTGCGTCCGATCACTGCCAGAAAGCGCTCCCTCCCCAAAGCCTTGGTGCCCGCGACCGCCAGCAGAGCGGAGTCGACCCCGCCGGAATAGCCCAGCACCACTCGGCCAAGCGTCTGCAGGTGTGCATACAGGATTTGATGATCGGTCATGGGAGAAACGTAGCTGCGAAAGAGGTGGGGCGGAACGATGAACGTGGGGAACGTGAGGAACGTGAGGAACGACGACTGACCGCCTGACCGCCTGACCATCCGTCTGACCGACGTACCTTTAGAGATGGCCGACGCCAACGTGCTCGAGATCACACCAGAGCTGAGCATACCACTCGGCGAGCTCGAGTACCGCGCCTCCCGCTCCGGAGGGCCCGGGGGCCAGCACGTCAACACATCCTCGACCCGGGTCGAAGTCTGGTGGGATGTGGCGGGGTCGGCCGCTCTCAGCGCCGACCAGCGCGAGCGGCTCCTGCAGAAGCTGGCTCCTAGGCTCGACAGCAACGGCCGCTTGAGACTGGTCTCCAGCGGCACCAGAAGCCAATTGAGAAACCGCGAAGAAGTAACGGAGCGGCTCCGGGATGTGGTGGCCGCGGCGCTGGTGCTGCCCAAGAAGCGGAAGCCGACCAGACCCAGCCGGGCGGCGAAGGCGGCCCGGCTCGATGCCAAGCGCCGGCGGGCCGCAACCAAGCGGGAGCGCCGCGCTCCCCGGCATGAGGATTGACGTGCCGGACCGATCGGCCGACGTCTTCTTCTACGGCCTGTTTATGGACCAGGAGCTGCTTCAATCCAAGGGAATCCAGCCGGAGCGGGTCGAGGTAGCCTGGGTGGACGGTCTCGAGCTCCGAATCGGGCAGCGCGCTGCACTGGCCCGCAGCAAGCGGGGCCAAGTGTACGGGCTGGTCATGACATTGACGCTGGCCCAGTTGGAGAAGCTGTACGCCGAGCCTGGGGTGGAGGCCTACCGGCCGGAAGCCGTGCTGGCACATCTCTCCGGCGGGGGCACTATCGCTGCCATGTGCTACAACCTCCCGCGGCCGCCTGCCACGTCCGAGCGCAATCCGGAATACGCGGCCAAGCTCCGTGCCGTAGCGCGGAAGGTGGGGCTGCCGGCCGAGTACCTGGCTTCTATTAGATAGCGGTTATGTACCGGTGAGTGTCGAGCGGGGACTGGTGGCTGATGCCGTCAACTCCCGCTGTACCGCACGCACCAGTGCTTCCGGCGTGACCGGCTTCTGCAGAAATGCCGAGCCTGGCGGGAGGAGGCCTCGCCGCTCGATATCGCCGTCGGTGTAGCCGGAGGTATAGAGTATCGGAAGGCGGGGACGCAGCAGAGCGACTTCTTCGGCGAGCTCCCGCCCCGACTTTCCCGGCATGATGACATCGGTCAACAGCAGATCGATGCTCCGGTTGTTCTCCCGCACCAGCTTCAATGCTTCCGCCGCGCTTCCCGCCTCCAGCACTCGATAGCCGGCATCCTCCAGCGACCTTCGCATGACCGCCCTGAGGATATCCTCGTCCTCAACGACCAAGACGGACTCGGCGCTTCGAGCCCTGATCGGCAGCTCCGGCTTCTGCGGGCTCACGATGCCTCCGGTCCGTACCGGGAGATAGATCTTGAAGGTGGTGCCCTGCCCCGGCTCGCTGTAAACCCAGATGTAACCGGCCGACTGCTTCACAATGCCATAGACGGTCGAGAGTCCCAGCCCGGTGCCCTGTCCCACGCCTTTGGTGGTGAAGAACGGTTCGAAGACGTGGCTCAGCGTATCCTGATCCATCCCGTGACCGGTGTCGCTCACCGCCAGCATTACGTAATGTCCCGGTTCGATCGATATGGCCCCCTTGCTTCGGGCATACGCCGCCGTCAGCTCAGCGGAGGAGGTCTCGAGCGTTATTCGTCCGCCCCGAGGCATGGCATCACGCGCGTTCAAGGCCAGGTTGAGCAGCACCTGTTCCAGCTGACCGGGATCTGCTTTCACCAGGCCGATCGCCGGGGAGAGCGCGAGCACCACGCCGCAGTCGGCGCCCATAATCCGCCGCAGCACCGGCTCCCAGCCCCCAATCACCGCATTCAGGTTTATCACCTCCGGCTTGAGGATCTGCCGCCGGCTGAACGCGAGCAGTTGCGCCGTCACCGCCGCGGTGCGCTCTGCAGCCTTTTGGATGAACTCGACGTCGGTCCTGACCGCCTCGGGCACATCGGGGCGCCGCAGGATGAAATCGGAGGCACCGAGCACCACACTCATCTGGTTATTGGCCTCGTGAGCGACCCCACCGGCAAGCCGTCCCACCGACTCCATTCGATGGGCCTGCCGCAGGCGCTCCTCCGCGACACGGCGGTCGGTCACATCGGTGCACACGCCGGTCAGATACCTTGGCCGGCCCTGCTCATCCCGCCGGATTTCACCCAGATCGGCGATCCACCGGATCCGGCCATCAGGAAGGACGATGCGGAACTCGTAGTCCAGATCCCCACGCTCCTCGAGAACCTTCCGAACCGTCTCGGCCACGTAGGCTCGGTCTTCGGGGTGGACTCGAGCGATAAAATCGTCGTAGCCGGCTATTGAAGCACCGGGCTCCAATCCGTAGAGCCGGCGAAGATTGTCATCCCAGGTGAGGGTATTGGTCTCCACCGACCACACCCACACGCCCAGGCGCGCGGCATCCAGCGCCTGCCGGAGCCGTTCCTCACTTTCCCTCAAGGCATTGGTTGCCCGGTCGCGCTCGAGCGACACCGCGGCTGCGAGCACCAGCCCGGTCACGGAGACCGCACCGAGATAGCAGGTCACTTCGAACAGCGTCCGGCTCGCCGTGGTGCTCACGAAGGGCCCCGCCCCCGCCACGACGTGCCCCACTGCCACGACGGCAACGGTGAAGGTCATCAGCGACGCACCACGCGCGCCAAAGCGTAGTGCGGCCCAGATGACGAAGGGGAACAGGAGATAGGGATAGTTCACCTCCCCGACTACAGGAGTGTGAAGCAGTCCACCGAGCCCGATCTCCCCGGCGATCACGGTGCCGGCGCAGAGCACCAGCACCTCCGCAAGACGCCGGGCATTGGTGCGACCGTCGCGAGGCGTGGCCCAGGAGAGCAGCAGTGGAGCGACCACCAGGGCGCCCAGCATATCGCCGGCCCACCAGACCGCGATCGCACCAGGGAGCGCCGACAGCTGCAGCACACCAGTCAGCCAGAGGCTACTGCTTCCGATGAGCGCACTGGTGAGGGCACCCAGGAGCGCAGCCAGCAGAAGGCCGCGGACGTGCCGGAGATTCTCGAATTGGGGGTGGGATCCGGCGAGCCGCAGCAGCAAGGTGGCCGCGACCATCGCCTCGAGCGTGTTGCCGACGGCAATCAGGGCGGCAGCGGTGAGCGGTACCGGCGTGGCAGCGTTGGCAAGGAAGGCGCCCAAGGCAATGCTGGGCCAGTATCGGATTCCCAACAACGTCAGGGCCGCGACGGCAATCCCGGTGGGGGGCCACACCAGCGAGATGCTCTGCCCGATCGAGGC
>DATKJJ010000333.1:0-6280 GCA_035543695.1 Gemmatimonadales bacterium
CCGACCGCGCTGCTGGTGCTGAACGACAGCGACTCCGCCGGCTTTGCCGTTACCCTGCCACGGCGCCCACAGGAGCGAACGGTGGTGGGCGCACCGGCCTTGCAACCTACGGTTCTCCAGCTCAGGACCGGGGGGATCCGCTCGTCGCTTGCCGCGGCCGGACTCGACCTGCAGGGGCTGCGCGGCTCTTCCACGCCGGTGGTCCGCGAGCTGCCGAACCTCAAGGTTCAGATTCAGATCAAAGACTCGGTGGTCTCTGCCCGCACCGCGCCTAATACGGTGGGGGTCCTCGAGGGCTCAGACCCGGAGCTCAAGAAAGAGTATCTGGTCTACTCCGCTCACATGGATCATATCGGGATCACACCGGGCCGGCCGGACAGCATCAACAACGGCGCGGACGACGATGGGTCAGGGACCGTGGGAGTGATGGAGCTGGCGGAGGCCTTCAGCCGGCCGGGAGCCCGGCCCAAGCGATCGCTCATCTTTCTGACGGTGAGCGGCGAGGAAAAGGGCCTCTGGGGCAGCGACTTCTTCACCGCCCATCCTCCGGTCCCGATCCGGCAGATCGTCGCTGACATCAACATCGACATGATCGGCAGGAACTGGCGGGACACTATTGTGGCGATCGGGAAGGAGCACTCGAATCTGGGTGCCACGCTCGAGCGGGTGGATCGGGCTCATCCCGAGTTAGGCATGACGGCGATCGATGACCGGTGGCCCGCGGAGCGGTTCTACTTCCGGTCGGATCACTACAACTTTGCCCGCCGCGGCGTGCCGATTCTCTTTTTCTTCAACGGCGTCCATGAGGATTATCACGAGGTCAGCGACTCGCCCGACAAGATTGACAGCGAGAAGGAGTCGAGGATCCTCAAGCTGCTGTTCTACCTGGGACAGGACATCGCCAACGCGCCCGAACGACCGAAGTGGAAGCCGGAGTCGTATAAGGAGATCGTGGAGGAGGGGACTTAGTTTCCTCCCGCACGCGTCAGCAGCACTCCGGCCACAATCAACACCGCGCCCACGCCCTGCAGCGGGTGAGGTCGTTCGCCGAGCAGGAGCCATGCGCCGGCCACCGCCACCAGCGGCGTCAGGCACATATAGATGGCGGTGCGGGTGCCGCCCACCGCCTTGACGCTGCTGTTCCAGAGCAGGTACGCCAGAACTAGAGAGAACACCGCCGCGTATCCCAGGCCGGCCCACGCCACCCGAGGGACCTCGGCCCAATTCAGGCGAAGGACACCGGGAATGCCCGCCAATACCAGTCCCGGGGTGCCCGCGATGGTGGTGGCGGTCGTGACCCGGAGCGAGCTGATTCCGGGTGGAATCCGGCGAAGCCCAATGGTGTAGCCCGCCCAGCAGAACACAGCTCCCAAGGTCATCAGGTCGCCCAGCAGAGTACTCGAGTGAAATCCCACGCCGCGGGTGGCGATCACGATGATCACGCCCACGGTTCCGATGGCTATGCCCCAGCGCATCCGGGGTGTGACCCGCTCCAATCGAAGCAGCCCGGCCAACACCGCCACCACAGTAGGCAGCATGGACAGGATCAGGGCGCTGTTGGTGGCGGTGGTGTGATTCAACCCCACAGTAAACGCCAGCTGATAACAGGTGTTCCCCAGAATCCCGAGCAGGATCAGGAGCCTGGTGGCGCCCGGCGGCAGCGCGCCCGGTCCCTCCAGCAGCCGTAGCACGATCCACAGAAGCCCGCTCGCAATCACGAACCGCACGGCCGTGAAAGGCAGGGGAGGAATGGCCGCCAGCGCCAGCTTGGTGATGCTGAAGTTCATTCCCCAGATCAGGCACACGGTCAGCATGCCGAGATCGCCCGAGAGCCGCGAGGCAGCGGGGCGGACTGGCGGCGGGGCAGCGAGGGCGGGGCCGCGGGGCGGCGCGGCAGCAGAGCTGCTGCTGGTATCCTTCAGCATGGCTAAAGAGTAAATCACCTCCGAACGAGCCGCTCAGCGCGCTCACCGCCCCGCTGCCCCCCTGCCCCGGTGCCTCGCTATCTTCCCGCATGTCCCAATCCCGCATTCGAAACTTCTGTATCGTCGCGCATATCGATCACGGCAAGTCGACCCTTGCCGACCGCCTGATCGAGGCCACCGGCGCCGTGGAAAAGCGGCAGATGCGGGAGCAGCTGCTCGATACCATGGATCTGGAGCGGGAGCGCGGGATCACCATCAAGCTGAACGCGGTCCGCATGACGTACGCCGCACGGGACGGGAACGACTACGAGCTGAATCTGATCGACACGCCGGGCCACGTGGACTTCACCTACGAGGTGTCCCGGTCATTGGCGGCCTGCGAGGGCGCCATTCTGGTGGTTGACGCGTCGCAGGGAGTGCAGGCTCAGACGCTCAGCAATCTGTTCCTCGCCATGGACGCCGGCCTCGAGATCATTCCAGTGCTCAACAAGATCGACCTCCCCGGGGCCGAACCGGAGCAGCGAGCCAAGGAGATCATGGATCTGATCGGGGCCAAGCGGGAAGAGATCCTTGCGGTTTCCGCCAAGGAAGGCACCGGCGTTCCCGAGCTGCTCGAGGCCGTGGTAGCGCGGGTTCCTCCGCCGAAGGGCAAGGAGGACGCGCCGCTCCGCGCGCTCATCTTCGACTCCTACTACGATCGCTACCGCGGCGCCGTTCCCAGCATCAGGGTGGTGGACGGGGTGGTGCGCGAAGGGATGGAGATCGCCTTTGGCGCCCATCCCGACGATGTGCACCACGTCGACGAGGTGGGCTACCTGCAGCTGGGGCAGCATCCCACCGGCGAGCTTCGGGCGGGAGAGGTCGGCTATCTGGTCGCAAGTCTGCGCGACGTCCGCGACGCCCGGGTGGGCGACACCATCTTCGACGCCTCCAACCGGGCGAGCGAGCTGCTCCCGGGGTATCGGGAGGTCAAGTCGATGGTCTTCGCCGGAGTGTACCCCACCGAGTCGGATCAATACGAGAATCTCCGCGATGCCCTGGAAAAGCTGCGGCTCAACGACGCGAGCCTGCACTACGAGCCGGAGTCTTCGACCGCGCTGGGTTTCGGGTTTCGCTGCGGTTTTCTCGGTCTGCTCCACATGGAGATCGTGCAGGAGCGGCTGGAGCGCGAGTTCGATCTCGACCTGATCACCACGGTGCCCACCGTCGAGTATCACGTATACAAGACTGACGGCGAGATGCTGCTCCTGGAGAACCCGACCAACCTCCCCGATCCGGCCAGCATCGCGCGAATCAACGAGCCCTACGTCAAGGCGCGGATCATGGCGCCGTCGGAGTACATCGGCGGGATCATGAAGCTGGGGCAGGAGCGTCGCGGGGTATACAACGGGATGCACTACCTCGACACCACCCGGGTGGAGTTCGATTTCGAGTTTCCTCTGGGCGAGATCGTACTGGATTTCTATGACAAGCTGAAATCCCTCAGCCGAGGGTATGCCTCACTCGACTACGAAACGTCGGACTACAGGGAATCGGATCTGGTCAAGCTGGACATGTTGATCAACGGCGACCCGATCGACGCCTTCAGCGTGATCATTCACCGGGACAAGGCCCCGGAGTATGGCCGCAAGGTGGCCGAGAAGCTCAAGGAGCTGATTCCCCGCCAGCTGTACCAGGTGGCCATCCAGGCCGCCATCGGCAACAAGGTCATTGCCCGCGAAACCATCTCCGCGTTCCGGAAGGATGTGCTGGCCAAATGCTATGGCGGCGACGTCACCCGGAAGCGCAAGCTCCTGGAGAAGCAAAAAGAGGGCAAGAAGCGGATGAAGCAGATCGGCGCGGTGGAGATTCCGCAGGAGGCGTTCCTGGCGGTTCTTCAAGTCGACTAAGAGCGTGAACGACCGTTCACGCTGTCTGGTCATCCAAACCGCGTTTCTCGGAGACGTGGTGCTGACCACTCCGTTGCTTTCCGTCCTGGCGGCCCGGCATGGCCCGGTGGATGTGGTAACCACGCCGGCCGCTGCCGGACTCCTAGAAGGACATCCGGCGGTGAGGTCGGTGCTTCGCTATGACAAGCGGGGATCCGACCGGGGGTGGGGAGGACTCCGGCGAGTGGGGCGTGAGCTCCGCGAGCGAGCCTATTCCCGGGTGTACCTTCCGCACCGGTCTCTGCGGTCGGCCGCGCTCGCCCTGTGGTCGGGCGCGCCGGTGCGGGTCGGGTTTGCCGATGCGCCGGGCGCGATCAGCTACACTTCCCGCGTCACTCGCCCGGCCACCGGCCATGAGGTCGAGCGCCTCCTGGCTCTGGCCCAGTCGGTCCCCGAGGAGCAAGCTGCGGTCAGCCTGCCACTCACCGATGAAGACCTTGCCCGGGCCGACGCGTGGCTCGCCAGGAAGGGCGTGGGAGCCAGGTTTGCGGCGTTTGCTCCGGGATCGATCTGGGGAACCAAGCGCTGGCCCTATTATCCTGAGCTCGCCGCCAGACTCGACCGGATGATTGTGGTGGTGGGGGGCGCCGACGATATGGCGCTGGCCACCGCGGTCGCGGCGGCGGCGCCGGATCGGGTAGTGAATGCGGCGGGGGCGCTGAGCCTCCGTGAGTCGGCTGCCCTGATTCAGCGGGCTTCGGTGCTGGTCACCAACGATTCCGCTCCGCTGCACCTCGCAACCGCGGTGGGCACGCCGATTGTCGCGCTGTTTGGCCCGACGGTGCCCGAGTTTGGATTTGGACCCCGGCGCGCAGGCGACGTGACGCTAGGACACACCGGGCTGAGCTGCCGGCCCTGCTCGAGGCATGGTCCGCCCAGCTGCCCCCTGGGTCACCATCGGTGCATGCGTGATCTGCCGGTCGATGCGGTGCTGGAGGCAATAGCCACTATCGTGAGTGCGGAGGAGTCGGGTGCGATTTGTCCTCGGAATTGATATCGGCGGAACCAATCTCGTCGTGGGCAGCGTGGCCGAGGATGGCTCCGCACTGCACGCGCTGGACAGCGAGCCTACCCATGCGGAGGCGGGCCAGACCGATGTGCTCGACCGGCTCATCACGCTGGCCCAGCGAACCATCGAACGCACCCGGCAGGAAGTCAGCGGGGCTGACATCATCGGCGTCGGGGTGGGAGCGCCGGGGCCGCTCGACACCAAGCGGGGCATCGTGCTGCTCACCCCTAACCTGGGCTGGGTCAATCTGCCGCTCCGCCAAATCATCCACGAGCGCCTGGGGCTTCCGGCCGCACTCGACAACGATGCCAATTGTGCCGTTCTGGGCGAATGGTGGATGGGCGCGGCCCGGGGAACTCGCAACGCGATCGGCATCACCATCGGAACCGGGATCGGAGGCGGCATAATCGTGGACGGCAAACTGTACCACGGAGCATCGGACTGCGCCGGCGAGATCGGGCATACCACCATCGACACCGAGGGCCGCCGTTGCAAGTGCGGCAACTACGGCTGTCTCGAGGCCTACGCCTCGGGACCCAACATCGCCTTGCGGGCGGTGGAGGAGCTCAAGGCGGGCGCAGTGAGCCGGCTAGCCGATTATGTGGGAGGCGACCTCCGGCAGGTCACGGCGCAGACGGTGTATCAGGCGGCGCACGATGGAGACCAGCTCGCCCTCGAGGTGGTGAACGACACGGCCAAGTTCCTCGGCGTCGGTATTGCCAACCTGCTGAACGTCTTCAATCCGGAGGTCGTGGTCGTCTGTGGCGGCGTCACGCTCGCCGGCGACCGCCTGTTCGACCCGCTGAGGCGCGAAGTGGCCCGGCGGGCCTTCAAGCCGGCGGTCAGCGTGTGTCGCATCATACCCTGTGAGCTGTCGGGAACCGCCGGGGTCTACGGGGCGGCCAAGGTCTATCTCGAGTGCTGTGCCTAAAGTCGGCATTGTAGGGTCTCTGGTCTGGGATCAGATCCACGGACGCGACCCGACGGCCCCGCCGGTAGAAGAGTGGGGCGGGATCGCCTACGCACTCGGGGGACTGGACGCCAGCCTCTCTCCCGATTGGGAGATCGTGCCGCTGATCAAGGTCGGGCGGGATCTCAGCGCGGAAGCCCAGCGGCTCCTGCGCGGTCTGGTTCGACTCGCGCCAGGCGCACGCTGCGTGGAGGTAACCACTCCCAACAACCGGGTGGTGCTGCACTACGAGTCCACCGAGCGCCGGTGCGAGCGCATGTCGGGTGGCGTTCCGGGCTGGACCTGGGCCGAGTTGGGTCCGATGGTAAAAGACCTGGACGCCGTGTATGTGAATTTCATCTCCGGATTCGAGCTCTGTCTGGGCACAGCCCAGGCTCTCCGGCACGGTTTCCGGGGGCCCATCTATGCCGACCTTCACAGCCTGTTTCTGGGTATGCAGCAGGACGGG
>DATKJJ010000334.1:0-2756 GCA_035543695.1 Gemmatimonadales bacterium
TGATCTCCGAAAGCGGCGCCACTGGACAAGCTTGTGGGCTGAGCCAAAGTACGGTCGGTCGTCGGCCAGCGCCTGAAGCAGACTGACGAAGGCGGGCTCTGCTCCGGGAAATCCGAGCGGCTCGACGGTGTTGGGGTGCCACAACCCCACCCAGGCGCCCTCGACCAACTTGCACTCCCGAACCAGGTCACGAGCATCTTCAACCCATCGTCCGGGCTCTTCGATGCCAGCGTACTTGCTGAGTGCTCGATCCATCCAGACCAGCGGTACGATATCGAGCGGCAAGGTGCTTTCTGTGCCGGCGTCCCAGGCGGGCACAATGTCCGCTACTCCCAAGCGGAAGCCGTTCCGGTCGGCGAAACCCCAGGTGGCATCGTATTCCAGCCCTGCGGCAACCATGTGGCGCTGGGTCTGGCCGGGTCGCATTCGAAGGAAGTGCTGCCGCACGCCGGTCACGGGGGTATCAGCGAGCCGGCTGAGTGTCCGCCGCTCCTCGGCCATGCGCGCGGCGCTGGTGCCGGTGGCGAAGCTTCCGTGCAATCCGATCTCATGTCCCGCGTGAGTCAGCGCCGTGAGGACCCGACGCGCCGAAGAGCCTTCGGGATCGTACGTTGCATCGCCTGCCAGACGGGATGCGAGGGTCGGGCGGGCGCAGATGACGAACCAGGTTGGGCGGATCCCATGGTGGGCTTCGAGCTGGAGAATTGAGTGTACCCCGCGACTCACCGGATCTCGTCTAAAACTGCGTCGTGCCGCTCGGCCGACTCGGCCAGCCAGATCCCACGAGCCTTTCATGCTCAGCTCCAGCATGCGGAGCAGCGAGAACAGTCCCCACCAGTCCACCACGTCAAGATCGTGGGTCAACAGCGCGGCCCACCGATGGCGGTCGGGCCATGGCGCCAGGATACGGAGCGGACGCCTCCCAGCTACCGCGATGACTGCGCGCCGAAGCTCCATCGCCAGGAGGGATACGACCGGACGCCTGCTCTGCCCTGCCGCAACCAGCGGATTCTCCGCCGAAGGGACTCGGCCGTGCCGATCGGTCACGGTACTGCGCTGTTCTATTGCTCCCCCGACCACCTCCGCCACTGCGCGGAGCGAGGCCAGGCCGATCCTGACCTCGCCATCGAGACGTTCCAGCGCCGCCTGCGCGCTTAGATCGGCGGCGGCCGAGCCAGCCGAAGGGCGATCCACGACTGTCAGACGGACCACCTCACAGTCAGCACTCTGGGCCACGAGCAGCCGCGAGAGATCAATCAGGACCTCGAGTCCGTACCGTTCACCGGGGCGCAGCGATGCAGGGGCCGCGATCCGGATCATTGCCACCCCCCATCGGGAGTAAGCTCGCGCACCGTTCTGGCCGGCTGCCCCGCCACGACGTGCAGAGGTAAGACGTCCTGCGCTACCACACTGTTTGCCCCCACGACGGCACCCCGACCAATGCGAACTCCAGGCAGAATGACGCAGCCGGCCCCGAGCCATGCATCGTCTTCGATGACGATGGGCCCTTGGGCGACCGGAGCGAATGGCCGGATTCGCGAACGGTTGGGATGAGAGGAGGTCACCAGGGTGACTCGAGGAGCGATGCTGACCCGATGCCCGATGGTAATGTTTCCCCGCTCCGCCAGCTCTTCCACGATGATGAGATCGTCGGCGATATACACCTCGTCTCCGATGTTGAAGCCACAGAGCCGCAGCATTCCCACCCGAGTGGATGGAAAGAACGCGTTCCGGGCACACCGCTTCAGGATTTTCTTTCGGAGGCGCCAGGCAAAGCTCACGGGCTCACCCGAGGTATCGGTACAGACCCGACCCCAGCCGGGCCACGCTGGCCGGCAGACGGGACCAGACCGAGGCAGCGGTTGCCATGGAGCCTCGGTCTCGGGCAGCGACGTTCAATCCTCCAGGTTCCGGCCAGTAATCATAGGCCAGCGGTAGGGCCTGTCCACCCCAGCGGCGCTTGAATTCAAGGAGTCCATCCTGCTCCGCTGCAACCCGTCCCAGATCGAAGCCGCAGCCGGCGGCAATGGCGTCCTGAATGGCGCTCCAGATCAGGACGTGGTTCGGACGGTGCTCCAGGTATTCAGGATCTGAAGCCCCAAACCCGTAGATCCAGCTGCGTGGCCCTTTCCATACGGTGATCCCCGCCGCCGGAGCTCCGCTGCCGGTCAGGGCCAGGTAGACGGCGGCGAAACCCGCCTCCTGCAGGCGCCTGGCCCCCTCGGTAAAGAAGCGCCGGGGAGGTGCCGGTAGCCCGTGGGAGTGCGCGGTGCGCTCCTCCAGCTGCGCCATGATCAACCAGTCATTGCGGCTGTCCCCCCGGCGGATATCCAGCCCGGCCTTCTGACCCTTTCGGATGCTTCGCTGGGTGCTGCCGGGATGCAGACGGCTCCAGACGCCGGCTTCGCCGCCTTCGATTGAAATCTCGTAGGTGCTGTAGTGAGATGTTCGGTGGAACCCGGGAGCTGGAGGAAAACCGCCCCGGGATTTGAGCTCGACCCGCCGAATGCCGCGGGTTTCGGCGGCCTCCCGAACCGCAGTCGCGAGCGCATCGGCCGTGGCGGTATTCAGGGCCAGCGGTCCTGCGGCGTAGCTGAACGGCAAGCTTACCAGCCGACGAGGTCCCAGCAACGCGGGCACTTCTGCAATGGGAAGAAGCCCCTCGAGCCGGCCGTCCACTCGGGCCGAGTAACAGTCCACTCGGAACCGGTAGATGTCACGCAGACACTCGAGCCAGCGAGGAAGATGGTAGAAGG
>DATKJJ010000335.1:0-8162 GCA_035543695.1 Gemmatimonadales bacterium
CACCCAGTGTGCTGGCGCCTACCACCACGCCGGCGTTGTTGATGCTGAAGGCCCGGGAGAAGGGTCCTCCAAGGGAACCCAGGTCCCGGATTCTGTAAGTGGCGACGGTGGCGCTGAGCCCGGGGCTGGGATTCGGACCAACGGGAGAGTGGTCATCCGACGAGCAACCCCAGCTCGTCAGGACGATCGAAGCGACCCAAAGCGGTAGAGCGCGAAAGCGTTGGCTGGGCATAGGAAACCTCTGAGACGGGAAACACCGTGCTTCCATGTTGCTCAGGTTAAAACCGGCCAGTCAAGCCAAACTCAAGTGCGGACCCCAGGGCAACGCCATGGCGTAAGGGCAACGCGCAAGCGCAACAGACGGCCTAGCTTACGGCAGGCAATTAAGGCGACTTATCAAGTGGCATCGGACCGGGGAGCCCGGCGGGTTAAACTGCGTTACCGCTCACGGCCGATCGCCGCGGGCTGAAGCTCTGATTCAGGAGGAAAGATGAAGATCGGTATCATCGGTGCCGGCCAGATCGGCGGCACGCTCGCGCGACGGTTGACCGCCGCAGGACACGAGGTCGCCATTGCGAACTCGAGGGGACCCGCATCGCTGGCTGACCTGGCGAGGGAGACCGGAGCGAAGCCGGTCACGGTCGAGCAAGCCGCGCGCGCAGGAGACGTAGTGATCGTGACCATCCCCATGAAGAACATTCCCCGGTTGCCCAAGGACCTGTTCGACGGTGTAGCCGACGATGTGGTGGTGGTGGACACCGGGAACTACTACCCGCAGCAGCGTGACGGACGGATCGACCCCATCGAACAAGGTACCACCGAGAGCCGCTGGGTTGCGACCCAACTGCGGCGGCCCGTAGTAAAGGCGTTCAACAATATTTACGCGCAGCACCTGCTGGAGCGCGGCAAGCCCAGGGGAGCCTCGGGACGGATCGCGCTGCCCGTGGCGGGAGACGACCAGCGGGCAAAAGACGTTGTCATCCGGCTACTGGATCAGATTGGCTTCGACGGAGTGGACGCCGGCGGATTGGACGAGAGTTGGCGGCAGCAACCGGGGACACCGGTGTACGGAACGGACTACGACGCAGCTGGGGTCCGGAAGGCCTTGGCAGAGGCCAAGCCGGAGCGGACTTCGGGGTTCAAAGCTGGAGAAGCGGCATCCGCTGGACGTCGGTAGCAGTTACCGATCGCCTGTCCACCATGACCGCTTTGCCGTCTCCACCTGCCGGCCCTTGGTTCCGAAGGGATCGAACTGCATGGCGGGGTCGCCCAGGTCGGGGCGGTAGGCGGGAGTGGTCAGGATGGCTGCGCCCAGGCCTGCTGAGAGGAGGCCGGCAGCCATAAGACCCGCCCTCGTTGAGTCGGGAGCCCTGGGCGTCGTAGACCTGAGACAGTGCCTTGGCGTCCGCCTGCTTGAACGCCGCGATGTAGGCAGCATTCCCCGCGTCGATCGCGCGCTGAACCGAGGCTTTCTCGGCCGAGGGGGAGGTTTGGGCTACTGCCGGCGCCGAGAGACAGAGCAGGAATATCGGAAGGCTGAACGGACGTACCATGCCGAACCTCCGGATCAGGTATGGGTGTAATGACGGAATGTATGGGGAAAAAGTTCGGCAGGTCTCGGCGGCTTCAGGCGTCCAGCTGGTACTTGAGGCGGAGTCGCTCGATTTCACGGACCACCCGGGTCCGAAAGGCCGGCAATGGCTCCCGGGCCAGATACTCGTGGAAGATCGCCAGGGCGGCGTGCGGGTCGGCCGGGAGCTTGCCGGCGACGGCCAGGATGGTGTCCAGATATTCCTCCTCCAGCAGCTTCAGCTGGGCTTTCAGAGTACCTGGGGGCGGGGCATTTCCTTCCTTCCAGTGGGCATAGCGGTTGTCGATGACGGGCGCCAGCCGATCGTAGTTGCTCCAGGAGTCGATCACGTGATAGATGGTAGCCAGGGAGCCACCCAAAACCTCGTCGTAATCGTCGATATAGCAGCCGCTCTCGTAGTAGTCCCGGGTGAACTCCCGGCCCACCTGAGTGAGCAGGGTTTCATAGAATTTCTCGTCGAGGTCGGTGAACAACAGCTCGCGGCCGGTGATCTTCCGCTGGCGCAAGAGGGGCAGGGAACCACGGGCGTACTTCCGGAGGGTAGCGCTCCCGAGATCACGCTGAATGATCCACGCGAGGTACATGCCTATATGGGTGCCCCCCGCCTCGGGAGGGAGCTCCCGGGGGAAGTCGCCGGCGTAGTGCCACTCGGCCTGATCGATGCTCGAGGTCATGCCTCTGAGTATCGGACGGGAGGTTAAAAAGGCGGAGAGGGCGGAGAGGGCGGAGAGGGCGGAAAGGACGGAGAAGACGGAGAGGACGGAGAAGACGGAGAAAACAGAGGGGGCCGGAGAGTTGGCCTGGCTACTCAAACCGCGCGCAACTCGCCGAACGCTCCCTCAGCACCGCCTCCTGCTGAAAGCGGCGCTTGTACTCCTGGGCAATCTCCCGCACCGACTGCTGGGCCCGCTCGTCGCTGGGATGTAAGACGGTTACGATCTCGGACCGTTCCTGCTCCACTCCCCCGGCGGAACCCTGCCACTGTCCGGTGGCCTCCAGCACCGTCAGTCCCTGAGGAAACCGGGGCGTCACCACCTCGCTCAGAAAGCGTTGCCATTCGGCGTCCGATACCGTTCCTCCATCGGGCCGGTTGCGGCCGAAATAGAGCGTCTCGCGGACCAGAACGGTGTCGCCCGCGGCACAACTCAAGGTGGGGACCGGGGCCGGGGTGGGATTCGGCTTGCACGCCGGCAACAGAAGAATCGCGACGAAGGCAGGACGGATGATCAGTGGGCCTCCCGCGCCGGCCGTTGGGGAATGACGACCAGGCAGACAGCGATGAAGAGCAATAAGGCCGCCGAGGCGACATACCGGCTCAGCGCCAGTCCGCCGGCGGTCACCGGCTTGTCCAGGAAGTCCCCCACCACCGCGCCCAGCGGCCGGGTCAACACGAACGCCGCCCAGAACAGGATGGTGCGGGAGATTCGGGTCCCCAGGTACAGGGCGGCCACCAGTGCGAGCAGGACGCTGAAGATGATACCCGCGCGGATGTATCCCAGGCCGGCGGTGTCCGCGGTCCAGTCGCCCAGTGCGGTGCCCAGGGTCTGTGAAAACATGATGGTCACCCAGTAGAACAGCTCTGCCTTGGGGGTGCTCACCGTCTCCACCGAGATCGAGCCCAGCGAGCGATGCCAGGCGTACAGCGACAAGAGCAGCAGAATCAGCAGCAGCGACGATCCGCCGGCATAGCCCACGCCAAGCGAACGGGTGGTGAAGTCAGCCAGGGTGGTGCCGACCGTGGTCGAGGCGATGATGGTGGCCCAGTAGAGGACCGGATGAAATCGTTTCGCCTTGATCTGAAGGATGACCGCGCCAACGAATAGCGCGGCGAAAATCCCGGTGCCGACCAGATACCCCAGGTTCATCGACATCGAGACGCTGTCGCCGCCGGTTTCGCCCACAGTGGTGGCGGCGATCTTGATGATCCAGAAGCCGAGAGTGACTTCGGGAACCTTGGTGGTGTCGGGAGGGATTCCCTGGGTATTAGGGGGAGTAGTAGTCACCGAGCTTTCGTCCATAGTAGAGTCCGGCGCCGGTGCCCACCATGCTGATCATGAACCCCGTCATGGTCCCCACCGGCGCTCCGATCCACCAGCCCAGGTAGCCACCGGCGGTAGCGCCGATGAAGCCCAACAGTTTGGTCATGGCCGAATCACTCGTTCTTGCCCGGTTCGATTCTTCAACCGCACCGAGGTGCTGCTGTCGGCCAGGAGCAGCACCTGAGTTGAATCCGAAATCCCCACCAGGGAGAGCCCACCCCCCTCGACCGAAGCTCCGATCTTGATCTCGGGCCGCCCGTTGGGGTCGATCAATCGGAGCATCACCGTCTCCGGATACCTCTTGCCAGTCGGCTCGAAGGTGTGTGCCGGGTGCAGCTTAATGCTGGCCCGGACACGGCCGCGGTCGTCTACGATCTCAAGCGCGCGGCCCCGAAGCACCGGCGAGACGCTGGTCGAGGCCAGAGCGGGAACGGTGGACGAGACCAGGATGAAAAGCAGGAGCACCAGGTTGAGCGCGGTGAGCGCGAACAGCAAACGCTGTGACCTCATGGTTGATGCCTCGAGGAGGTGGGCACCTTCAGCTTGCCTGTACACTGCTCGGGCGGGCAACAATTCTGCAAGCGGTGAGTCGGATGCTGGGCCCGTCGAGCCGCGGGGGACTCAACGTTCTTGACTCGTGCTTGACTGAGACCGAGAGCTTGGGGAACAGTCGTGAATCCCACCGGTACCAGGAGGCTCCATGAGCGGCAATCCAACGCCCCGCTGCAGCGAATACAGCTCTCAGCGGCCGGCGGCCGCATTCGCGATGTCCATCCTGTTCCTGATCGCGGCGTGCGGAGAAGAACCCACCGCTCCCTCACCCGGGCGCTCCAATCTGGGGCTGGCGGCTACCGCTGACGCAACGCTGGAGTTCCGCCAGGTGAGCGCCGGACTCGCCCATACCTGCGGGGTCACCATGGAGAACCTGGCTTATTGCTGGGGATCCAACGCGTACGGCGAGATCGGTGACGGCAGTACCGCTGACCGGCTGATCCCTACCTCAGTGGCCGGTGAGCACCGGTTCTCCGAGATCAGCGTCGGCGTGGACCACAGCTGCGGGGTAACTCTGGAAAAGCGGGTCTATTGCTGGGGCAGGAACGGCGAGGGTCAGGTGGGTGACGGCAACTTCGGCCAGCGCTCGGTGCCGACTCCCGTGGCCACCGCTCTCTCATTCCGCAGCGTTGACGCGGGTCACGTCCACACCTGCGCCATCGAGGACCTCACCAATCGCGCATACTGCTGGGGTAACAACCTCGACGGCGCGCTGGGGGACGGTACGAACCAGACCCGCGGCACCCCCGTTCCTGTGGCCGGTGGGCTGCGCTGGCTTCAGCTCAGTGCGGGGGGCCTCTTCACCTGCGGGGTGGACACCGGACACCGCGCGTACTGTTGGGGGAAAAACCAGAATGGGCAGCTGGGAGACGGGACCACCGGCGCCCGCACTCGCCCGATCCGGGTCGCCGGGGGCATCTCGTTCCGGCAGGTCTCGGCCGGCAACGGCAGCCACTCCTGCGGCGTGAGTGTCACAGACGTGACCTACTGCTGGGGATGGAACGCCATGGGCCAGTTGGGAGATGGCAGGACCGTCCAGCGTTTGAGACCACGGGCAATCGCCAGCCTGAACACCTGGAGTCAGGTGAGCGCGGGATCGTTTCACACCTGCGCCCTCACCCTGTCACAGCGTGCGTGGTGCTGGGGAGACAATACGTCCGGTGAGCTGGGCAACGGCACAGCTGTGAGCCGGAGGAAGCCGGTCCTCGTGGGAGAGGGCATGCCCTTCCGCCAGGTCATCGCCGGCTACAACCACAGCTGCGGAGTTGCTCGGCTGCGCCAAGGGTATTGCTGGGGAGTGAACACTAGTGGCCAGCTGGGTGCAGGTGACAAGGGAGAGCATCCGTCACCGACCCAGGTCTCTAATCCGGCTGAATGACTGCTGCTGAGCCGGTGAGGGTGAGGTCGCAGTACTCGAACCGGTTGTCGCGCCGAACCCGCTCTCCTCGTTCGAGCAAGAGCGGCTGCCGGAAGATGGGTCCGTCATACACGCAGGTATGGAACTCACCCCTTTCGCCACAGGGGTCCACTGACTCTGGGAGGTCGGCGAGCAACTCCTCATCGAATTCCCTTCCCACGAACTCCGGGCCGAGCTGCGTTGCATCCACGCAGGTAAGGATGGCCCGAAAGCCCTGGCTGATGAACTCCCGCGCCAGCCGGCCGGTATCCCGTCCCCATAGCGGAAACACCGGGGTCCAGCCCAGCGGATTCAGCAGGCGCTCGCGATAGGAACGCACGTCGGCCAGGAAGAGGTCACCGAAGGCGAGGTGGCGGAGGTCGGGATGCATCAGGCGGAGGCTGTTCAGCGCTGCCGCGAAGGCTTCCTCGTAGATCGCGTTGCTGGCCGCGGGCGGGATGGTGGCTTCGACCAAAGGGAGACGGAGTTGCCTGACCTGGGCCTCAAGGATGTTGCGCCGGACACCGTGCATGCTGATCCGGTCGTAGTCGCCGGTGACCGTCGTGACCAGGGCGACCGGCTCAAAGGCAGGATCGTTCTGGAGTGCCGCGAGCGCGAGGCTCGAGTCCTTCCCCCCACTCCAGGCCAGGGCGACCGGAACCCTCATGCTGAAGCCAGAATTCAGGCGCGCCCTCGAAGTTTGGCAATCCACCAGCGCACGCCCACGAAAAGGAAACGCCAGTCGTGGAAGAACTCCGGTGGCTTGCCCTCGAAAGCGTGCCCCACAAACTGAAGGATCCAGCCGACCACGAACATCGCGAGTGCCACCGGCCAGAGCCCGGGCACGAAGATGGCCACCAGGGCCAGGGGGATCGAGAGCGCGATAAGAGGGATGCCGATCGTGTGGCAAAACCGATTGATCGGATGCTGATGACTGTGGGAGTACCGGGTGATCCACTCGCCCCATGGTCGGCCGCCGAGCACGATTTCACCTCACGGAGATTTGGGTGCCTGACGGCGGATCACTTCATCCACCACCGCGCGCAGACTGGAGACGTCGTCGAGACTGGGCTCGCTCCGGGCCATCTCCCAGTCCAGCTCCTCTTCTCCCCGATCGATGGCCACCGACCGCCAACGGGTGCCATGAAAACTGCCGTCGGGCTCGAAGCGGCCTCCCAGGCTTTCCTGCTGGATCAGCGCGGGCTCGTTGACGGGTGGTGGAGCGGGATTCTCCAGGCCGCTGCGAAAGAGCACCCCGTCTCCCGCGCTGAGGAGGGCACCGCTGCCGTCGAGCACCACCTGTATCGTGCGGGAGCCCGCGTCACCGGCCGAAAGATGCAGGATGAGCTGTTCCCAGCCGGCCACGGCCGAAGCTTCCGGCTCGGGAATCATACCGGGTGGCACAACCGGTTTGCGGACCGGTATGGCATCCGGCGGCAGCGGCCCGAGCAGGGTGTGCCAGACGGAAACCGCCGGGTGTTCGTATTCCGGATCTGGCATGGTAGATCTGGTCATGCGGTTGAAGGTTCTTCGGTGTGCGCTCGCTGTGCTGCTTATACCTGAAATCGTCGACCTTCGCCAGAACCAGGCGGCAGGTTCATGCCGGAAGCGTGCCCTCCTGACAGTTGAACTCGCGTCGTCCTCACTCGTCGGGTAGCTGGGCCACGAGCTTCCTGGGCGCGATCGCGCGATAGCTCTCGTCGATCCAGAGCTCGAGCAGCTTCAGCGGGAGCTTGGCGGAGCGGGGGAACCGGGCGGTCACCCAGCCGCTTTTCCCCAGGCCGTATTCCGT
The DNA here is from genome assembly GCA_035543695.1 of Gemmatimonadales bacterium. GTDB lineage: Bacteria > Gemmatimonadota > Gemmatimonadetes > Gemmatimonadales > GWC2-71-9 > CAVVWJ01. The sequence continues at coordinate 7,371 of DATKJJ010000335.1, forward strand.
GGGGGAGGCAAAGGGGAGCTTCACGGCAACGCTGGCGGAGGAGGGCAGCTTCGCCGACAGGGAGAAAGTCTCTTCATCCGCGGCGAGAAAGACGAAGGACTTCCCTTTCACCTTTATGGCGTGGTGGCCCCAGGGCATATCCTCATGAGCCCCGGGATAGGAGAGCGCCAGCTTGCGAAGTCGCGCGCCATCACGAGGGAGCTTTGGCAGTTACACCTCCAGAATTGTCCATCGGCATGCGCGGACGCGTTCGCGGAGATCACCAGATAATGCGGCTTGGGTTTTCGGCCGGCCAGTGGTGCATCGCCAAAATCGCGTATAACCTCCCTGTCTTCCAGCTCCCTGTCTCGTTGGGATGAGTGCTTCATACCATGCAAATCCTTCCAGTTCTGTTGTCCGCCATTTCCTTGATTCAGGCCTCGGCCCATCGCGATTCTTCGCTGGCGCGCTGGCAAGCGGAGGCCCGGGCGGTGAACATCACCCGTGACGACTGGGGTATCGCCCATGTTCGGGGGAAGACCGACGCCGATGCCGTCTTCGGGATGATCTACGCCCAGGCCGAGGACGACTTCAATCGCATCGAGATCAACTACCTGAACGCACTCGGACGGCTGGGCGAAGCCGCGGGCGAGAGCGCGGTCTGGCAGGACCTGCGGATGAAGCTGTTCATCGATCCCGATAGTCTGCGGGCGGCTTACACCCGAAGTCCCGACTGGCTCCAGCGCCTGATGACCGCCTGGGCCGATGGGCTGAACTACTACCTGCACACCCATCCGGCGGTGAAACCCAAGG
>DATKJJ010000336.1:0-5248 GCA_035543695.1 Gemmatimonadales bacterium
CAGCTCATCGAGGCGGTACTGCCGGAGGAGCCGGCCGATGGAGGTGACGCGGGGATCGCCCTGCTGGGCCCACACGGCGCCACTCTGATGCTCGGCGTCCACCCGCATGGTGCGGAACTTGTAAATGGTGAAAGGCTGGCCGCCGATGTCCCGCTCGCGCCGCTGGTTCTGCTTGGCGTCCACCGGGACTCGGCGATCGAGTCCGACCCGGACCTGGGTGTAGAGAATCGGGCCCGGCGAGGTGAGCCAGACCAGGAGGCCGATCAGAACGAGCAGAGGGAAGAGGAGCACCAGGGCGATCAGGGCCACCAAAACATTCAGACCCCGCCGCAGCAGGTAATCGCGCTTGCTCGCCCGAATGCTGCTCTGGTCGTGCCGGTCGACGGCCCAGAGTCTCTGGATGGTGGGAAGGCCGCCCGCGCCGGTTCGCTCGACCAGAGATTCCATCCAGCGCATCACGCGAAGGCCTCGAGCGAACTGCGGAGTTCCAAGCGCACCATCCCGGTAGAGCCGATATGTGGGGGCGTCGAGCAGGGCGGTGGGAAGCACTATTTGTGCCCATCACCATCCCTAAGTATTCCCCCCGGACCGATACCTGCAAGAGCTTGGTGGGCAAGGCTATACCCCTGGTCTGCGAAGGTGGGGTCGAGGTCTCAAAACCCCCAATCCGTGTAGTGGTTCGTCAACACGACTTCCCAAAATGCTACAGGCTAGGTCCGGAGGGCCCACCAGCGTACGAGGAGGGTAGTGCCGAGCGCGAGCAGCAGGTGCACGGCGCCGGGCTGGGGCCCCATGCCGAAGGTGAGCACCGCCCACCCGACGAGAGATGCGAGAGCCAGCAGGAGAGTGGCGAGCATGTACGATCACCTCGGTGGTGTGTCGGTTGACCCCAAAACAGCGCGGTCCTATTTTACATCGGAGTGGGCGGTAGCGGGGAGCCACGTTATTGAGCCAACAGGTCCGATGATGGGCCCAAATGCCGTGGCCGATGTCATGCCCCTCGGGGGAAGGCAGACGTTAAGGCGAGGGTGCCAAGCTTTCTCATTGGGCTTCAATAATCCTCTCCGTTGCCGTTTCACTCGGGCGCCGATCTTCGTGGTCGGCGCTTTTGTTAGGTAGTCGCGAGTCACGAGTCACGAGACGAGGTGGCTAGCTAGGAGGGCGTCGATGGACCGAGTAGTATTGTATTTCATGTTCCTTACCCCCGGTTTTGCTCGCGACTCGTGACTCCCGACTCGTGACATCCGACTCACTCGCGTTCGACTGACATGCCGAGAGCCGCCATCACCCGCCGCGTCCACTTCAACGCCGCCCACCGGCTGTTCAACCCCCGGTTTTCCGAGGAGTGGAACCGGCAGACCTTCGGCGAGTGCAGCAACCCGAACTTCCACGGCCACAACTACGAGCTCGAGCTGACGGTGGTGGGAGAAATCAATCCCGACACCGGCTACGTGATGGATCTCAACAAGCTGAGAGACCTGGCCCAGGAACGGCTGCTCCGGCATATGGACCACAAGAATCTGAACCTCGACGTTACCTGGTTCAAAAACCTGATCCCGAGCTCGGAGAACATCGCTCTGGTCTGCTGGCGCGAGCTGCGCGCGGGTCTGCCGCCCGAGCTCGGCCTCAAGCTCCGGCTCTGGGAAACCCCGAGGAACTACGTGGACTATGAAGGAGACTAAGGCCGCGCCGGGACCCGATCCCAAGCAGTTCGCCGGCAAGGTCCGCGAGATTCTGGCCGCTCTGGGAGAAGATCCCGGACGCGAGGGGCTGCTCAAGACGCCGGAACGGGTGGAGAAGTCGCTCCGCTTTCTCACCCAGGGCTATTGGATGACGGTAGAAGAGGTCGTGGGCGACGCGGTGTTCGAGGAAAAGCACCAGAGCATGATCATGGTGCGCGACATCGAGCTCTACTCCCTGTGCGAGCACCACCTCTTGCCGTTCTTCGGCCGGGCCCATGTCGCCTATATCCCCAACGGCAAGATCCTCGGTCTCTCCAAGGTGGCCCGCATCGTGGATGTCTTTGCCCGGCGGCTGCAGGTTCAGGAGCGGCTGACCGATGAAATCGCCGACGCCATCATGAACGTGCTGCACCCCACCGGCGTCGGTGTGGTGATCACGGCGGCGCACTTCTGTATGATGATGCGCGGCGTGGAGAAGCAGAATTCCCGCGCCACCACCAGCGCACTCCGCGGCATCTTCCGCGATGACTCCAAGACCCGGGACGAGTTCCTGCGCCTGGCGCACGGAGGCCGCCTCCCCGAGTGAACCGGCTCCAGGGGCGGCTGGCCCTTGTGACCGGTGCTTCCCGCGGCATCGGCGCCTCGGTCGCCGAGCTCCTGGCGGGGGAAGGCGCGCGCGTCGTCCGGGTGGCGCGCACGCTGCAGCGCCGGACCAGCGGCGCGGTGCAGGATCTTCCCTGCGACCTGACCGATTGGGATCAGGTGAGCCGCCTGGCGTCGAGCGTCATCGACTCGAGTGGCCCGCCCGATATCCTGGTGAGCAATGCCGGCGCGTTCCTGCTCCGGCGGCTGGAGCATACCGAGCCGGCGGACCTCGACCGGCAGCTCGCGGTCAACCTGAGGGCGTCGTTTGCGGTAGCCCGGGCGTTTCTTCCGGCCATGGCCGGTCGAGGCCAGGGCAGCTTCATCACCGTAGGCAGCGTGGCCGATCACGTGGGTTATCCGGAGAACGCCGCCTACGCTGCGAGCAAATATGGTCTCCGCGGGCTGCACGAGACCCTGCTCCAGGAATACCGCGGCACCGGCGTCCGGCTTACACTCGTGTCTCCCGGCCCTACCGACACCTCGGCCTGGGACCCGTTCGACCCGGACCGCCGCGAGGGCTTCATTCCCCGGGCGGGAATGCTCTGCCCGGCCGATGTCGCCGAAGCGGTGCTCTTCGTGGCCACCCGTCCCGCGCACGTGCTGATCGACTGGCTCCGTTTGGGACCGACGGGAAAGCTTGACCACGGATGAACACGGAAGGGACGGATGGTTCCGCTGGGCAACAACTCACCTCGTGAAGTATCTAACATTGCCGGACGGAGTAGATGATGGTTAGCCAGTGGTGCAAATCCATTTCCATCCGTGTTCATCCGTGGCTCCAGCCGTGCCTGTTCGCGGCCGTCATGTGCGTAACCCCGGGTCGAGCCAACGCGCAGGCCAAGCTGCCGCCGCTGCCGGACAGTACCGGGTGGGGCGTACACGTGCTCGCGGTGGCGCGCGACGCCCAGGGCGCCATCTGGGTGGGAACCTACGGGAAGGGGATCTATCGTCTCCCGGCGGGCGACAGCGTCTGGCAGTCGATTCGGCACGACACCACCGCCGCCGACACCGCTGGACGACGCGACTCAACGATGAGCAAATCGATCTCCTGGGACTTCGTCCACGCGTTCGGCTTCGGCTCGCGGGGGGAGATCTGGTACGGCACCGTCGGCAACGGATGGGGTCTTTCGGTCGACGGGGGGAAGACCTGGAAAAACTGGACCTACAATCAGCTGGGGCCGGAATGGCAGTACGTCGCGCCCTCGGGCATCGTGGTGAAGGGCGACACCACGGTGATCGGCACCGCCGACGGTCTCCAGATCACCACCAACAATGGCCAGAGGTGGACCGCCATCGGCGACAAAACCGGTCCGCCGGCCAAGGGTCCCGCCGACAGTGTCTTTCCCATTCTGGTGAGTGAGTACGTGCGCCGGGTAGCGGCCAACACCCGGGGCTGGACCGTCGCTACCCTCAGGGGCAACCAGCGCCTCCGGCACACGCCAACCGGCTGGGTCAGCGAGCCGATCGCTGCGGCCGCGTTCGCGCCGGCCAACGCGCTCCTCATCGGGCGGCAGCTGATCCAGGGCACGCCCTGCGGGCTTCGTCCGGTGGCCGACACGCTGCCTTGTATCCGGCAGCAGAGCAAGGACACCATCACCGCTCGCAATCCGCTCACCGTCTGGTTCCGCCGTCCGATCGCCCCGACCGACAACTCCTACATCGACCAGACCTACCGCTACGGTTCCACCATGGGCGGGAACTTTCAGCAGCATCAGGGCGTCGAGTTCAACAATCCGGACGGCACTCCGGTGTATGCCATCGGTGCGGGCAAGGTGGTCTATGCCGGACGGGCCGAGCAGGGGGCGCTCACCGTCACCATCCGGCACGACACCACGATAAGCGCCGACGGCAAGAAGTACCGCATCTACTCCACCTACTATCACAACTCCGCGCTCAAGGTGAAGGTGGGCCAACGGGTGACCAAGGGCATGGTGATCTCGCGAGTGGGGAACACCGGCCGCGCCACCAACGACCATCTTCACCTGGAGATGGCCGCGTCACCCACCGATTCGCTGGGCGCCATCGTAGACTCCTTGCAGCGGTTTCCACCCTACACCACCAATCCCGAGCTCTGGATCGAGCCGCTGCCCAACACCGGAATCATCGCGGGCCAGGTCTTCGATGGCGAAGGCAAGCCGGTGCCCCAGGCCAGGGTCTACGGCATCATCAAGCGAGAGCCGGCAGAGACGCCCTTCTCCTATGCGGAAACCTACGGCGACAAGGCCCACTCCCATCCGCTGTACGGCGAGCACTTCGCCGTGAGCGACGTCCCCATCGGTACCTACACCGTGGGCACCGAGATCGAGGGGAAGAAGGTGTTTCGCACGGTCACGGTCGAGGCCGGCAAGGTGAGCTGGGTCGTGTTCAAGCCGTGAGAGAAGCGTAAGCGGTAACTGCAAAGGCGTGAGCGGTGAGCGGGAGAAACTCGAGCGTTAGGGGCACGGGTTGGGTGGCCCGCTTACCGCTTACGGTTTACCGCTTACGTTTTTTCTGATGTTTATCGAGCTCACCGACCTTCTCCGCTGCCCCAACCCCCACGACGAGAGCTTTCTCGTCCTGTTGCCCGACAAGATGGATGGCCGGTCGGTCAGAACGGGACAGTTGGGTTGTCCGGTGTGCGGCCGCACGTTTCAGCTGGTGGAGGGAGTGTTCGACGCGGGAGGGGCGCCGCCGGATTCCAGAGGGAATACCGGGCTCACCGGCGAGACCGTGTCGGTGCTGATTGGACTCAGCGGACCGGGAGGCTACGTCGCCCTGGTGGGGCCGGTGGCTTCGCTGTGGCAGGAGGTGGCGGCGCTCAATCCCGGTGTTGCCCTGGTGGCGATAAACCCCCCGAAACCCGTCACCGACTCGGCTGGAGTCAGCGTGGTCCGGGGCGGGATGATTCCGATCAAGTCACGCACGCTCCGGGGTGTGGTGTT
>DATKJJ010000337.1:0-14786 GCA_035543695.1 Gemmatimonadales bacterium
GATCCCTGCCTGCCGGAGTTCCTCAACTTTCTGGAAGGATTCGACATCGTCATTATCGATCCGGGTGTCCTGCAGGGTTTGAGAAGCACATGTCGCAACCGGCTGGTCGCCGACCTGCAACGACGCAGCCGGCCCGGCGGAGTCCACGTGCTGCTCCCCACCTGCGGCGCTATTGCGCCGGACGCGCTTCGCTCCCTCTATCCCGATTGGAAGCAGGAAGAAATTAAGCGGCGCAAGCGAGGCACGCTCGCGAAGAACGCCCCCGGACTGATTCTCTCCAAGCCGTGTCCCGGAGACACGGCCTAGTTGCCCGCCTGCGTCTGACCGACACGGCAAAAAACATTGACCTGACAACCGAAGTCACGCTCCTGCTTCAACATACGTCCGCACTCCCCGGGGGCACGGTCGGTGCTTTAGTGAATACCGTGGCTCCCCCTGGTAAGGAGAGGACCGTGACCCGAAGGACTTTCGTCGTGGCCCAGCCTGAACCGCTGGGGATTGTGATTCGGAGCGGCGCCCCACAGCCCAAGCCCGCACGTTTCTGGGCCTATGTCTGGGCGACCGACGATGACGATGCGGTAGAGCTTCATTGGCATCAGAGGGTTCCCGCCGAGCACGCCGCGTAGGACCGGCCCGCTTTACTGCGGGCATGCGGCGCGCCGAAACGCCCCCGAGCTCCGGTTCGGGGGTGTTTGTACGTTTGGTCAGTCCGCAGCCTGTTTCAAAACCTTGCTCTCCCCTCTTTTCCCGTCTAAACTCGACTTATCAACACCTCGAAACGGTTGCAATGCCTACCCTGACGGTCAACGGCAAATCCATCTCCTTCGAACCCGGCGCCACCGTACTGGAGGCGGCGCGGACCGTGGGTATCGATATCCCGACGCTGTGCTGGTATCCCAAGCTGCCCATCGTCGGGAACTGCCGGATCTGCCTGGTTTCGGTCCAGGGTCAGAACAAGTTGCTGCCGGCCTGCGCTACGCCCGCCGCTGACGGCATGGTGGTCGAAACCGAGTCGAAATCTGCGGTGGACAGCCGGCGTGGCGTGCTCGACTTCCTGCTGGAGCGGTATCCCGGTGAGCACCTGCTCACCCAAGCTCCTCATGGATCGAACGGCGGCAACGGATCCACCGGTGAGGTCGCCGGAGGCAATGGCAGCCGGCCGCATCCCCGGAACGAATTCGAGCGCTATGTGGTGCAGTACGACGTGCCGGTGCGTTCCCACCACGAGCTGCCTCTGCGCACCGGAGACGAGCGGCCCGGCGACGTGATGATTCAGCATGACATGAGCACGTGTATCCTGTGCACCCGTTGCGTGCGGGCCTGCGAGGATATTCAGGAGGTGGGGGTCCTCGACGTCGCTATGCGGGGCGAACATGCTCAGATCATCGTGGGCGGCGATGGAGACCCCGACCATGCCGGCTGTACCTGGTGCGGCGAATGCGTGCGAGTCTGTCCCACCGGCGCCATCTTCGAGTTCATTCCCAAACAACGTTTCGGCAGTGATGCGCTCCGCGAGCCCGACCGGGTGGTCCGGTCGGTCTGTCCTTACTGCGCGGTGGGATGTCAGCTCGACCTCCACGTCAAGAACGACGCCGTCATGCGGGTCACCTCGCCCTGGATCGAGGAGGCCACGCCCAACCAGGGCTCCACCTGCGTCAAGGGACGTTTCGGTTACGACTTTCCCCAGCACCGGGACCGGCTCACCACGCCTCTCATCCGCAAGGGTTGGATGTTCCAGGACGGACACTGGGTTTGGACCGGCGAGTGGCCCAGGCGCAGGGAAGGGCCGTGGCTCACCATCGAGGAGATGGGCGAGCGGAAGAAGCCCAGGCCGCCGCTCCGGCAGATAGGCAAGCCGCCGCTCACCGGCGTTCCGCGGCTGGGCGATGACGACGTGCGAGACCGCGTGGCTACGCCTGCGGGCTGGTACAGCGCCTTCCGCGAGGCAACCTGGGAAGAGGCATTGAGTCTCACGGCCCAGGAGATCCTGAGGATTCGGGACCAGCACGGGCCACGCGCACTGGGCGCGCTCTCGTCGGCGAAGTGCAGCAACGAAGACAACTATGCGTTCATGCGGATGGTCCGAGGTGCGTTCCGGACGAACAGCGTGGACCACTGTACCCGGCTCTGCCACAGCACCTCGGTGTCGGCGATGAACCGGGCGCTCAACACGGCGGCAGCTTCGGGTTCCATGCGCGAGATCGAAGAGGCCACCGATGTCATCTTCATCGCGGGCGCGAACACCACCGAGTCCCATCCGGTGTTCGGTGCGCTGATCAAGCGCGCCGTGGCCCGCGGTGCCAAGCTGATCGTCGCCGACGTCCGCCGGGTCGAGCTCGCCGAGCTGGCCGACATCCATCTCCAGATGCTGCCCGGCACCGATGTGGCCCTGTTCAATACCATGTTGCATCACATCATCGACGCCGGCCTCACCGATCCCGGCTTCATCGCCCAACGCACCCGGGAGTTCGACAAAGTCGCGGCCGCGGTGCGGCCCTACACCCTGCAGATGGGCGAGAAGATCACCGGCATTCCCCGGGAGACGATCCGCCAGGCTGCGGAGATGTATGCCCGGGGCCCCCGCACCTCCACTCTCTGGGCCATGGGCCTCACCCAGCACGCCACCGGTACCGATATCGTGGCCAGCCTGCTCAATCTGCTTCTGGCCTGCGGAATGATCGGGAAGTGGGGTGCCCAGATGATGCCGATTCGGGGGCAGAACAACGTGCAGGGCGCCAGCGACGTCGGGAGCATCCCCTTTGCCTATACCGACTACCGGCCGGTTTCCCAGCCTGCCAACCGGGCGGAGTACGCCAAGGCGTGGGGGGTACCCGAGGAAACGTTGTCACTGGAAGACGGCATGATGGTGACGGAGATGACCCGGGACGACAGCCCCATCCGCGGTCTCTATATCATGGGTGAGAACCCGGTGATTTCCGATCCGAACATCGCTCACGCAGAGGAATGGGTACGGGGTCTCGAGTTCCTGGCGGTACATGACCTTTTCCTGACCGAGACTGCCCGTTGGGCCGACGTCGTGCTCCCCGGCTCCTCGTTTGCCGAAAAAACGGGCACCTACGTGAACACCGAGCGCCGGATCCAGCTGGCTCAGGCCGCGCTCGAGCCGCCGGGGGAGGCCAGACGGGACCTCGATGTCCTGATCGACCTCAGCAATCGTCTGGGTCTCAAAACAACCTGGTCGGGGCCTGAGGTCGTGATGGAGGAGATCGCTTCAGTGACTCCCTCCTGGCGAGGCGTCACCTACCAGGGACTGCAAGGCAGCGGACTCCAGTATCCCGTCCTGAGCCGCGAGTCGAAAGGCACGCCATTCCTCTTTGCCGATGCGTTCCCTACCGGAGACGGGAAGGGCATCTTCATTCCCGTGGAGTACGTCGCCCCCGAGGAGCTGCCCGACGACGAATATCCGTTCATCATGAACACCGGGCGCCAGATGTACCATTGGCATACGGGCACTATGACTCGGCGCTCGACCGGACTGGACTCGCGCGAGCCGGTTCCCGTCGTGGACATCAACCCGCGGGACGCCCTCGAGCTCGGGATTGCCGAGGGAGACACGGTCCGCGTCACCTCCCGCCGCGGCTCAATGTTGATCGGAGCCCGCCTCTCCGAGCGTCAGGCTCGGGGACAGATATTTATTCCGTTCCATTTCAGGGAAGCTGCCGCCAACCTTCTCACCAACCCCCGGCTGGATCCTTACGCCAAGATCGCCGAGTTCAAGATCAGCGCGGTGCGGGTGGAGCCGGAGATGGTGTTAGTGGATTGAACCTTCCCGTCCTTCCCGCATTTCCCCACCTTCCTATATTCCTCCCCCATGCGCGCCCTGGTCAAAGAGTCCGCCGGTCCCGGCATTGTTCTCCGCGACGTGCCGGTTCCCACCTGCGGACCGTCTGAAGCGCTGATCCAAGTTCATCACGCCGGTGTCTGTGGGACCGATCTTCACATCTGGGAGTGGGACAGCTGGGCCAGCAACCGGCTCAAGCCGCCAGTCGTGATCGGGCATGAGTTTGCCGGCCGCATCACCCAGCTGGGCCAGGAAGCGGCGCAGGACAACCTGCTCGCGGTGGGCGATCTCGTTACCGCCGAAGGTCATGTCGTCTGCGGACACTGTCTGCAATGCCGCCTGGGCGACGGCCACCTTTGCCGGCGGACCCAGATCATCGGGGTGGATCGGGACGGTGCGTTCGCCGATTTCATCGTCATGCCTGCTTCCAACGTCATCAAACTCGACGGGATCCCCACCGAGATCGGCGCCATCATGGATCCGCTGGGCAACGCAGTCCACACGGTGCTCGAGGCGCAGGTTCCCGGCAGCACCGTCCTGGTGCTCGGCTGCGGCCCAATCGGGTGCTTCGCGGTGGGAGTCGCCCGGGCGGCGGGGGCCTCCCTGGTCATAGCCAGCGACTTCAACCCAACCCGGCTGGAGCTCGCCCGGGAGATGGGCGCCCAGGTCACGCTCAATCCCGGCACCGATGACGTGGTCGCTCGAGTTCGCGAGTTGACCGGGGGAGATGGCGTCGATCTGGTCTGCGAGATGAGCGGACATCCCAGCGGGCATGCTCAGGCCCTGGCGGCGGCTCGCATGGGAGGACGGGTGAACCTTCTGGGCACGCCCAACCGGACGACGGAAGTGGATTTTGCCCGCGATATCATCTTCAAGGGACTCACGCTCTACGGTGTGACTGGCCGGAAGATGTACCAGACGTGGCATCAGATGCGGCGATTCCTCCGCGCCGGTCAGCTCGATCCCAGGCCGGTGATCACCCATCGATTTCCTCTGGAGTGCATCAGGGACGCCATCCAGGTGATCAAGGACGGCCAGGCGGGCAAGGTGATTCTGGAGATCGGCTCATGACCAACTCGCTGGAACAGCGAATCGAGCCCGAGCTGGAGCAGTTCATCCAAAACGGCACCTACAAACGTCTCAACTATCTCGACAGTCCGCAGGCGCCCCGCGTTCGAATGGAGGATCGGGGCGAGGTCATCATCCTGTCGTCCAACAATTACCTCGGGCTCTCCAATCAGCCGTCGGTTGTGGCTGCGGGCAAGGCTGCGCTCGATCGGTTTGGTGCCGGCACCGCCTCGGTCCGTTTCATCTGCGGCACCTTCACCATTCACCGCGCCCTCGAGGCGGCTTGCGCCCGGCTGGTGGCTACTCCGGCATCACTGTCGTTCGTCAGCGCATGGAACGCCAACGAGGCGGTCCCCGCAACTCTGCTGACCCAGGACGACGTGATCATCAGCGATCAACTGAATCATGCCTCCATCATCGATGCTGTGCGGCTGGCCAAGGCCATTACCAAGTGCCAAAGCGCGGTGTATCAGCACTCCGACCTGAGCGATCTCCAGTCAAAGCTGGCCGCGGCGCGGGACCGCCGGGTGAAGATGGTGATAACCGACGGGGTCTTTTCGATGGAAGGCGCCATCGCCAAACTGCCCGACCTCATCGAGCTCTGCCGCAAACACCAGGCGGTACTGGTGGTGGATGATTCGCACGGCACCGGCGTCCTGGGCAAGCACGGGCGGGGGACGGCGGAGCACCTCGGCGTGCTGGGCGAGGTCGACATGATCACCTCCACCCTTGGCAAAGCACTCGGAGGAGCCGCCGGCGGGTTCGTGGCCGCGTCAGCTGCCGTCTGTGATTATCTGACCCAGCGCGCGCGGCCCCAGCTCTTCTCCAACGCGTTGCCGCCCACCGTCGCAGCGAGTGCGCTCGCCAGTATCGAGTACCTGGAGCAGCATCCGGAGCTCGTCACTGCCCTACGGGAAAACGCGCGTTACTTCCGCGACCAGCTCCTCGGACTGGGCTTCCAGCCGCTTCCTGGCGAGACACCGATCATTCCGGTGATCCTGGGTGAGACGGCTGCGGCCATCCGGATGAGCGATCTCCTGCTGAAGGAAGGCGTCTTTGTGACCGGCTTCGGCTACCCGGTGGTTCCTCAGGGGCAAGCGCGGGTACGGTGCCAGATCTCGGCGGCCCATACCCGTGCCGACCTGGACCAAGCTCTGGCAGCTTTTCGTAAGGTGGGGAAGCAGCTTGGGCTGATCTAACCTCATCATGACACCCGGCCCACTCCTTGCACTTCCGCCCTCCCGACGGGCCTGGGAGGATTGGCAAGAGTAACGTAAGTCATTGCCAGCCAGCATTGTAGAACGGGGCTTTTCAACCCGCCACCGCCTCCCTCTCCCGTAGTCCAAGCACGAGTTCCCGCATTTTGACGTGCCGCGCGCGAAGCGGCACCGGTAAGCGCCAGGAAGGTCCTGGTGCAGACACTCTACGGAGGCAGTCTGATGCGTATGGTCACCCGGATTTTCCCAGTCGCGGCGCTGGCCCTCGGCTTGGGGGCGGCCCAAATCTCGGCTCAGCAGCCGGGCAACAACACCTTCCAGTGGTACGTTGGCGGGCAGGGCGGCGTCATGAACTTCGAGACCCCGCTAGAAGGACATATCACCAAGCCGGTTGGTGGCGTCCACCTGCTGGTAGTGGCCAAGCGCACTGGTCTCCTGGTCTCGGTGGAGCAGGCCTTCGGCTCGGACCAGCTCGGCGCGTACAACGTGGCGGTTTTCGACAGCGCCGGCAACGTCACCAGCAGCAACGATTTTGGAGTCAACTGGAACTCAATGCGCAAGTACTCCGCTGCCTTGATGGCGTTTCCCATCAAGGGGCCGATGACGCCATACTTTGGAGTTGGCGTGGGCATCATGCACACGGTGGGGCACACGCCAGATGATGGGATCGCCAAAACGATAGGCAGCTCGGGCTTCGGCTCTCTCATCGGTGGACTGAATTTCCGGGTGAGCCACTTCAGCGCGTTTGGACAATATCAGGTGACCACCGCGCCGTCAGTGCAGTTCCTCAGCTCGGAAGGACCAGAGAAGAGCACCATCGTCAGCTCGGGTAATTTCTACAAGGGAATGACCCATACGCTGACGGCCGGCCTGCGCTTCGGTCTGGGCAATGCCCGCGAACGACCCAGCGGCGGCGGCTACTAAGTCTTCTTCCCGCGTTCTCTGGGCGGAGGGTCGAGCGACCCTCCGCCTTTTTCTTTTCGGGAGATCCAGGGAGATCCCGCCACATGAAAGCGGAGCGGCCAGTCTGCCGCCCTGGTGATGCCGATCCGGGGCGTCACCGCCACCTGCAGCTTCTCCCATTCCGTCGGTGGGCGGACGATCACGGAGCTCCGCGCCATTCTGCTGCCGTCGAGTGAGCGATCAATCCCCAGCGCCTGACACAGCTTTCCCGGTCCCGAGCATAGATCCCTGGTCTCCACCCCTCGTCGTCGCCGGCGCATCACCTCCAGGCCGTCCACCGGCTCCAGCGCACGGAGCAATACTGCACTGGCCAGTCCACGACGCTGACAGACCAGGTTGGCGCACCAGTGCATGCCGTACGACAGATAGACGTACCACAGACCCGGGGGACCGAAGAGAGCCTGGTTACGCGCATTGCGCCGGTGCCGATAGCCGTGTGAGGCGGGGTCATCATAGCCGAGGTAGGCCTCGGTCTCGACGATCCGGCCCTCCGTCACCTCGCCCCCCACGGTGGACACCACCATCATTCCCAGTAGCTCGGCGGCAACCTGCTCGGTGGGACGAACAAAAAAAGAGACGGGCAGCGTGGCTGCCCGTCGGACCCGGCTCACTCCGCCTTTTTCCGGCTGCGCGTTCGGCTCCGCTTGGGGGGAGCCGGCTTTGCCGAGCTTTCGGCCGGGGGTTCAGTAGTGGAAGCCACTGCAGGCTCCTGAGCCGGAGCAGCGGCTCGCTTCCTGGGCCGCCGCGGCCGCGGCCGTTTGGCCGGCGTCTCCGATGAAACCTCGGCTTCAGCGTCGGTAGCCGTTGGCGTACCGTCGGGCGCGTTGGCTATTGGTTGCTCCATCGGAGGCTCGATCCGGACAACGCCGATGAGGGGGATTTCGCCGCCCCGGCTCGGAGCTCTCGAGCCCCGACGGAACCGTACCCCAAACCGCTGGCCGTTATCCCGCTGGCCCGGAGGACTGGCATCCTGAGTTGTATCGGAGGTGGGCGCCGCGGGTTGCAGCTCCTCGGTGGGAGCGGCAGGTGGCAGAGCGGCACGGGTCGAACCACCTTGTGCCGAAATTTCGTAGTCGTCGTCGCCGACCTTTCGGACGTCGGCTACTTCCGCGTCGTTAGCCTGTCTCAACAGCCGGGGGAAACGTCCGGCATCGAGTAGAGCGTCCTCCCGCCCATGCATGGCCACCATCCTCAGCCGCAGTGCTTCCTGGCCCACCGGAGAGCGAAACTCCGACAGAGCCTGGGACATGAGCTGAAAGGCCCGCGCCAGGGTGAGGCCGCTCTCCGGCCGATCTTCGCGAGCGCGCGCGCTGTCGGCTCGGGGGCCTCCGTTCACGCGATCGCGATGTGGTGCTCCTTCCCGTCCCGCCCGATCGCGTCCACCCCGTCCCCGGCGTCCCCGCCGGCTCCGACCTCCATCTTCCCTGCCCCGCACGCGGCCGGAACCATCTTCCCGTCCTACTTCGGCCGGTGGCTGAGCTGCGGATTCTGCTCCTGCTGCCTGGCCGCCCGGGCCAGGGGCGACTTCATACTGCCCGTTATCCAGCTTGGTGATCAGGACCACGCCCCGATGGCCCGCCTCGATGACGAACTTGCTGAAGCGGTTGAACCCGGCGTTGCGCTCGTCGAAGTTGGGATCGATCTGTTGCATCACCTGCTTGAGCCGGTCGGAGCGCATCACATCGCCGTTGCGGACCATCTGCGCAACCGCCTCCCCGGCGAGCTCCCACGGATCCCGCTGCGTGGAGGGAGTGTCGACTTCCTTGGTGAGACCCGCCAAATCGTTGTACGAGTAGTACTCATCGCAGTTCTGGATCAGCAGGTCACTGGCCGATTCCCGGATCCCCACTCCGATAACGTACTTCCCGTACTCCTTCAGCTTGATGACCATGGTGGAGAAGTCACTATCTCCGGAGAGCAGGATGAAGGTCCCGATTTCCGGACGGGTAAAGACCAGCTCTATGGCATCGATGGCCAGGCGGATGTCGGTGGCGTTTTTCTTACTGGACCCGAACGCCGGCGCGAAGATGAGATCGATGGACGATTCGGAAAGCGGAACGATGTACTGAGGATAGCGGCGCCAGTCGGCATAGGCGCGTTGTACGGCAACCTTGCCTTTGATGATGTCGCTGTTGAGCAGTGTGCGGAGTTCTTTAGTGAGATCCTTCTGAATGCCCAGCGTGACGTTGTCGAAGTCAATCAGGAGGGCGGCGTGCGGTGCATGGACGGGGGGCTGACTCAGATGTCGGCCCGGCCGAATTAGCGGTCGGTTCACGAGACGCTCGGTTGTCAGGCCCACCTCCTGCGCGAGCCCCCTCGCCGCACCGGGCCGGCGTGCGGCAATGATCGGGAGCTCACGAGGCCGGGAGACCTCTTGTGAAGGCGCGGAGCAGAACCGCTTTGGTTCTCGCTTGACTGCGCCGGGGTTGGGCGGCTCTCACGGACGACGGGCGCAAGCCACGGCGGCCGTGCAATTGCCATCCCACTGTCATGCCAGCATTGAAGGGACACCGCCCGGGACCACCCGGCGCGTCCATATCGGCTAGCTGGAAGAATTTATCGAGGGGACCGCAGGAGATCAACCGAACTGTGTCTCACCGGCAGGCGGAAGGTCGAGGGCGAAATAGAACCGGGTTCCATAACCAGGCGCCGTCTCGACCTGCAGCACCGATCCCATGGCTTCGACCAGCTTTCGGCAGATGGAAAGCCCCAGCCCGGAACCGGAAAAGGTGTATTCGCCTGGCTTCTGTCGCCGCCGGAAGGGCTCGAAGAGGGTAGCCATGGACTGAGGCGGAATGCCCCGGCCGGTATCTCGAACCGAGAACTCGATGCAGCGGGAGTTCCGGGCAACCGCGCTTACCTCCACCGAACCTTCAGCGGTGAACTTGAGCGCATTGGTGGTGAGGTTGAGCAGCACCCGGCTGAGGGCCACCGGATGTCCGATGCGGAAATCGGCCTCGGGCGACGTGACCTTCACCTGCAGGTTCTTCTCTTCCGCAATCGGCTGAACAATGTCGCGAACCGATTCCAGGATGTCCTTCACCGAGAACGGAATCGGATCCAGATCCACCAGGCGATCGCCGCCGCGAGCCAGCTCGATCACATCACTCGCGACGGAGCTGAGCCCAAAGGCGGCGCTGTAGATCAGCCCGAGCTGGCGCTCCTGGACCCCGTTGACCGAGCCGCTGCGGCCCCGCTGCAGGGTTTCCGCCAGGAACAGAATGGAGGTGAGGGGTGAGCGCAGGTCGTGCGCGACATCTACTACCAGTTCCAACCCATCGGGAGCGGAGAGCCGGTCAGTGAAATGCTGTGACCAGTCGGCCTCGAGATGCTCGGCCACAGCCTCGATGGCATGAAGCACTCCGAGCAGCTGGGCTGGGTCGGGCGAAGGGAGACTGCGGACGCGGGTGATGAAGGCGCCGCGGATCAACCCCAGCAATCGGCGAGAGAGGGCGTTGCGGGGAACCGAGCTGAGGTCGCCGGAGGTCCCGGTTGCTTCCTGTCGAATCGCGGCGCTGAGATGGGCGAGGTGAGCCGTGGCCTCCTCGGCTCCAGCGGCGTGCTCGACCACTCGCTCCCACTCGGCCTCTGCCCACAATACGGAATCGCGCAACGCATCCCAGAGGATGGGAGCGACGGGAGCGGAAGGTCCGTTAGGGTCCCAGGCGTGAATCGGTGGCCGTGGCTCCTGGGCTGCCCGGCGGCGCTCTCCGCTCGACGAGGCGGGCAGGAGCGTCTCCGGCGTCACGCCGTGGACCCGGGGCTGTCGTCGCGCTGGAATTCGTGTTTGTCCATCAACCGGTACAACGTGGTCCGGTCGATGCTCGCGAGGCGCGCGGCCTTGGACATGTTCCCCCCCGCTCGGCTGATCAGGCGAGTCAAGTACTCCTTTTCGAACTGGATGACCACCCGATCCTTGGCCGGATGGTACGCCTCGTCCATGACTCCGGCAGGTGTGGCCGCCTCAGCCGGCCACTCGTTCCCGTCGTCATACACCGGGATGTCGTTCGGCTGGATGTTCTGATCCGGCTCCGCCAAAACCGCGACGTGCTCGATCACGTTCTGCAACTCCCGAACGTTGCCCCGCCAGGGTCGTGAACGCAAGAACGCGATGCTGGCCTCGCTCAACCGGGGAATCCGGTCGCCCATTTGGCGATGGCGTTGCCAGTAGTAGGTCAGAAAGTGATTGGCCAGGAGCGGAATGTCCTCCGGGCGCTTCCGCAGCGGCGGAAGTTTGATGGGCACCACTCGCAACCGATAGAACAGGTCGCCCCGGAGCACGCCCTCATCCACCGCCTCCTGCGGCTCCCGATTGGTGGCGGAGATGAACCGGACGTCTACCACCGCGTCCTGTTGCTCGCTACCCACCCGCCGGACCACCCCGTCCTGAATGACCCGGAGGAGCTTGGCCTGAAGCGGCATCGTCATCTCGGTGAGCTCATCGAGGAAGAGCGTGCCCCCGTTGGCGGTCTCCAACAGACCCGGCTTATCCCGGTCGGCCCCGGTAAAGGCGCCCTTCCGGTGGCCGAACATTTCCGACTCGAGAAGCGGCTCGGGCAAGGCCGCACAGTTGATCGGCACCAACGCCCGATTGGCCCGCCGGCTGTTCTGGTGAATGAACTGGGCGATGACCTCCTTGCCGGTACCGCTTTCCCCGCTGATGAACACGGAGGCATCGGTCCCCGCAACCTTTCGCGCCAGGTCAACCGCTTTGCGGAAGAGAGGCGAGATACCGATCAGGGCGATTTTGTCGCTGTGACCGACCTGCTTCATCAGCTGGACCCTGAGGTCCTGGGCTTCCCGCGACATCATTACCGCATGGGAGGCCCGGCCAATCAGCACCTGGAGATGGGTGGCGGAGAACGGCTTGGGCAGATAGTCCCAGGCTCCGGCCCGAAGCGCCTCGATGCTGCTGGTGACGCTCGGGTTACCGGTCATGACTACGACAATGGTGTCTTTATAGGCCTCCAGAGTTGCCTGCAGGATCTCCAGGCCGGAGACCTGCGACATATAGAGGTCGACCAGAATGATGTCGAACTTGCGCCGGCGCACCGTCTCCAGAGCCTCCTCACCCCGACCGATCAGCGTGACGTTGTAGCCGTCCATCTGCAGCACGCTGGCGCAGCTCTCCCGGAGGGTTCGCTCATCGTCGATTACCAGCACGCGAATGCTGGCTTTGACTTCGCTGGGTATGGATAGAGGATCGCGGGCGCTGCTGTCGGAAGCGGAAATGACCTTCCGCTCGGTTTGGGCGAGAGGACTAACCATCCAGTGACTCCGGGGCAGACCGCTCACGCGGTCGGTTTAACTCAGATCCGGATCGGTTGACCCGGCAATGTGGGCGATCTCAAAACCGCCATCCGGGCGAACCAGTTGCTCCCCGGAACGACAGGAGTAGTAACGTTCTTACCACAACCTGAGGCAAAAGTCAAGCATGTGATGGCTTCGGTCAACAGGTCGGAGCGCTAAGCGGCTGTCAGATCGTGGGTTCCATACGACAGTGTAGGGACGGCGCTCAGGTGGGGTAGGTTAGCGGCGACTGGTCGAAGGCTCTCACTTGTTCGGCGTCGCCATCTCGCTTGAGCTCGCGAAGCGCGGTAGTGGCTCGGAGGAGCAGCTCCACGGCGTCTACTGGAGACTCGGCAAAGTCGGGTACGGCGCAGTATCCGGCCCGCACTTTGAGGGATCGCTCTCCTCCTCGCACGGGAATGGGGGAGCCCTCGATGCTTCCTCCCAGACGCTGGATGAGCCGCAGGGCCCCCTCGTTCGAAGTTGCCGGCGCGATCACCGCAAATTCCGCATGACCCAGACGGCCGATTGCATCTGAGGCTCGGCCGGCTCGTTTGAGCAGCTGCCCGACCTGCTCGGCGATGCGCTGAACTTCCTCGTCCGAGGATTCACCGGGACCGGTTTCTTCTGCTTCGGGAGAGATGACGACGCAGGCCAGCGGGTCCCGGCGGCGAAAGGCGTCCGCTCCAATCTCATGGGCCCTGTGGGACAGGCCCCGCATGTTGTACAGGCCGGTGCCCGCGTCCAGCAGGCTTTCCTCACGAAGTGCGTCCACTTCCAGCTTGCATTGCAGAAAGGTCCCCAGCTTCAGCAGCAAAGACTCCCCATCCAGGGGCTGTCCCAGAAATTCCCAGGCGCCCGCTCGGTAGGCCTCGAGCCGCTGGGTGCGTCCTGACGGCCCTGACGTGGTGATCACAATTGGCGTGGTGGCACTGAAGCGGGGATCACTGCGGAGCATCCGGCACACTTCGAAGCCGTGAATATCCGGCATTTGGGCATCGAGGATGATCAGATCCGGCTGTGCAGTCCTGGCCCGCTCCAACGCCTGCTGCCCAGTATAGGCTCGCACCACCGAGTAACCACTTGGGCCCAGAATGCTCTCGAGCGATCGGGCCGACCACTCCTGATCGTTGGCGATGAGCACTAGCGGGGGGGAGGCAGCCTTGTCTCGATTGGCCATTGCACTTCTTGCGAGAGAGTTGAAAGGACAACCACCGGGGCTCACACCCGGGTAGCAGGAGTCGTGCGCTTTCGAGGCAATTGGTTAACGCTCTATACCACAGAAGTTTGTAGTCTGCTACTGCACCACGCTCCCGCTCTGATCGGTGTAACTGCGCAACAGTTTGGATGCTGGGATGCCACGGCTCTTGACACCGTGCAGATTGTGGCAATAAAGCCGGTCGATGTGTGGTGCTGCAGCAACGGAGCGAACCCGGCCCGGCTGGGCTAGAGAGCCAATGCTCTCAAGGCCATACCCTTTGCGCAAAACAGTTTAAGCTGCTTCGAGGCCGGCTGATCATCCGGTTGTACACCCCGTCTGGTTTTCGGCTCCATCCTTGAAGAGAACGGCGGCCACCCCTTGTAGTTCCAGCCGAACTTTCATTCGGAAGCTATACACGAATGCCGATTGAGCCGCTGCCTGACGTTCCGCCGTCCGACGATCAGGGCGACCTCCAGCCCACGGAGCACGCGGAGCTCCCAGTGGATCTTTCCCAGTTCAGCCAGCGCCTGGCCAGCTTTGGATTGGGCGAGTCGCCCGACCCATTGCTCACGGAGGCACGTCCCCCAGCCAAGCGTCGGCTGCAGAACTGAGTGCAGTGGGAAATGATGTATCGTGAGTCGCATCACAGGGGTCCCGTTCGGCGCGTGTTAGGCTAGTTTGGGACATCTTCCGGCCATTGGTCACACGCTGACGCAGAGGGATCCACTTTTGGCGGTTTCGATCACTCAACTTTTTCCTCTCGTCGAGCGCCATCATGGGAATTGCGATGCCGGGCATTCGGAGTAGCAACCCCTCGATTCCTGCCGTGACGGGTCTCGAGTCACCACTTCCTCGCCCTCAGTACCGCGACTGGAGCAGGGGCGAGCTAGCGGAACCCTCCAGCCCGGCGTGGCTGCGGCGCAGCGTCCACTTCATCCTGGCGCTGATTGCGCTGATCATTCTGCTGCCCGTCATGTTTCTGGTCGCAGTGTTGGTACGGCTCACCTCGCGCGGGCCCGTGCTGTATACCCAGGTCAGAGTCGGTTTGGACCGCAGGACCAGTTCTCGCAGCTCCCAAAATCATCGGCGGGAGAGGAACCTGGGGGGCCAGCCTTTCACCATTTACAAGTTCCGCACCATGCGGGTGGACGCCGAGCATCAGAGTGGCGCCGTGTGGGCCCAGCAGGGCGATCCCCGCGTCACCTCCATCGGCCGGCTCCTCCGGCAGTACCGCCTCGATGAGCTG
>DATKJJ010000338.1:0-10625 GCA_035543695.1 Gemmatimonadales bacterium
CCGGTTGGGCTATCTCGAGATGCAGCTCTTCGCTTCGGCGATGCTGCGCGGGGATGGCGAGCCGGCCCAGACCGGATCCCGGAGTCCGGACGATCTCGTCGTGGAGTCGTATGGCGCCACCTTTGGACAGGACCCGTGTGCAGCCGCCAAGAAATGGTTCGGCTCGGGGCTCAAGGGCCAGGCCACCGGTGGGTTCGTCAAGATGAAGGTTTCGGGTCAGTTGCAGGAGGCGCTGGTCAGATCCGGTCTCACCGATGAAGCCGCCAGGCAGTTTATGCAGTCCCTGGGCGCGCTCAAGAGCGCCATGAAGATCGTCAAGATGTCCGAGCTGTACGGCACCGCCAACATCCTACTGGACCATGCTTCAGAGATTCCCGCCGAACGGCCTTCCCCCGGCGGCGAGGTCTATGCATCGGTGAAGGCCCAGGCCGGCCTGGCTCGGGAGGAATACGAGGAGTACAAGCGCTCGATGAAGAGTGCCGGCGTGGTGAAGAGTGTGCGCGACTGTCTCGATGCCGCGGGACTTCCCAGCTGGAGCGATGTGTCCGATGTGGCCGAGGGTTTGGAAAAATGGCGGGTCCACTGGTATCTGGGACGGGGAGCCCCTAAGCACGCCTGGCACGTTCAGGAGAGAAACGACTGGTTTGCCTACGGCCAGCGGTCCATGTTGCTGAAGCGAGTGAGTCCGACATCAGGCGAAGCGGTCTACACCTTCAAGCTGGTGCCCGAATCCTCGCCGGGACACCCGGGCAACAAGCTCAGGGCCGAGGTCGAGGTCAAGGCCGAGCTCAAGACCTCGCAACCGCCTTCCCCGACCGTGCTCCTCACCGCGAGCGGGGAACAGATCGGGCTCGGGCTGGTGCGGGCGCTGGCGGAGGTCGCAACCGGCTGGTTCCAGGAGATGGTGACCTTCGACAGCTACATCATGGTGCCGATCGTCTATCACGAGCGGGGCATCAGTCTGCTGGTGGAGGACCAGGGTCAGGCCGATATGCAGATCGGCCAGAAGGGCAAAACCCTCATTGCCGCCACGGGGAGCGAGCGGTACCATCACGTGTACGCCGGCTACATGAACCTGGGCGAGGACAGCCTCTGGCACGGCCAGGTGCTGGTCACCGTGGACGGCACCTACATCACTCCCGACTCGGCAAAGGTTCAGCGCCTGGCCATCAAGTACGGCAAAATGGCCGAAGGCTCTTCGATGGAAGAGGTGTTCGGGGCCCTGGCCGGGAGTCTCAAGCTGCTGGGCGACATCCCCACCTGCCCCGGCAGCTACCACGGAGCGCAGATCTTTGCGGTAGAGGGATCGTTTGCCACCGGGGCCGGGGGGAAGAACCAGGTGGAGCTGGCGCTGATCCCGGTGGGGCCGCCGGAGTTCTACAATCACACATCCGGATGTCCCTGGATAGCCAGCGAGATCGACGGCATCAAGATCATCCCTGTCCATCTCTCGCGGGGGCAGAACACCGCGCTGATCATCGATCCCCCGGTCATGGGCCAGCGTCGAGTCTACCCGCAATACTCCAATGTGCCCGGGTTGGGATGGGCTTCCACCACGATTACGGTGGGGGCAGACTTCGCGACAGAGTGACCGAGCAGTCATTTCCACCGAACCCACTGAACGGAGCGCGCATGCGATTCCTTTACCTGGCAGTTTTGCTGTTGGCTGCGCCGGCGGTGCTCACCGCCCAGCAGGCAAAGCCGCTCGAGGTCGGCGCGACGGCCCCCGATTTCAGTATGAAGGGCGCCACCCGCTACGGCGTCCTGGCCAAGCCCGTCCACCTCTCCGACTTCAAGGGGAAGACCGTGGTCCTGGCCTTCTTCTACAAGGCACGAACCAAGGGCTGAACCATCCAGATGAACGCGTACCGTGATCAGTACGCGACGCTCTTCAAGGATGGTCAGGGTGTGGTGCTCATCGCCATCAGCGCCGATCCCGACACAGCGTTGGCTTCGTGGGCCCGGGATTCCGAGTTCCCCTTCCTGTTCGCCAGCGACAGCGGGACGGCCGTGGCCAAGAAGTACGGCGCCCTGGCCGACAATCCTGGGATGACCAACCGCAACCTGTTCGTGGTGGGCCCCGACGGGAACATCGCCTACCGGGCAACGCCATTTCAGGAGGTCGATCCCACAGCGTACAAGGATCTCGCCGCGGCGATAGAAAAGACCAGAGGACGGGCGGAGAGGCGGTCGGACGGAGAATCGGGGAGTTAACCACAAAACGTGTGGACCCGCTGGCGAGAAGTAACCGGTCCTTTACCAGACTTTGATGGTTGGTTACGGGTTGGAGACCGAGAAGGGATGATTCACCTGCCGGGCATCGAGTAAAACGCCCCCAGGATCGCGCCGTATATGAGGTGCGCCAGCAGCACCGACAGCGGCGTCTGGTAGCCGTAGTTCAGCGCCAGAAACCCGGGTGGCTCGAGCTGACGGGTGACGGTGGGGCCCTGCTCCTCGCTGGCCATCCGAGGATGCAGGCTCGGCAGCAGGCTCACCCCCACAGTCAGCACGAAGATCGCCTGCACCAGTCCGATCGCCGCGCCGGCCCACCAGGTCGCCCGCCCCCAGGCGTGGAAGATCGCGATATAGACCAGCGAGAAGGCCCAGCCGTTCAGCAGATGGACCAGAAACCCGATCAGCTTGGCGCGTTGCCGGTCGGGGGTGAAGATCGCGCCCAGAATGTAGGGAAGGTTGATCCGGGTGAGACGCAGCCCCTGGCTGGCAGCCATCACCGTGGTCAGTGCCAGTGTCGCCAGGAAACTACCCAGCAGCCAGTCTCTCCAGTTCATACCTGCCTCTGCTCGGCTGCCGAGCCTTCTTGCCGGTGCGGCACCTGTCGCGGCATTGGCGCCTCGCCCTCGAGCCTCCTGGCGAGAGAGAGCGCGGCGTTTATGAGGCCGACATGGGTGAATGCCTGCGGAAAGTTGCCGAGCGCGGCGCCGGTGGCGGGGTCGATCTCCTCGGCGAAGAGTCCGACGTCGTTGGCGTAGCCGCACAGCCGTTCGAAGAGCTCTCGCGCCTCCTCGACACTGCCGCCGCCGAGTGTGAGGTACTCGACAGCCCAGAAGCTGCAGATGCCGAATGCACCCTCGCCCGGCGAGACGGGGTCGCCTTCCTTCCCGGGCTCCAGATCCCTCCGGTAGCGGTACAAGAGACCGTTGCCCGCACCGAGCTGCTCGCGAATGCGCCCATAGGTCTTCCGCATTCGGTCGGAATCGGCGGACTCGAAGCCATACCAGGCCAGGAGGAGCAGCGTCGCGTCGAGCCGGTCGCCGTCCAGCTCGGCGACGTAACTGCCGAGCGTCGAGTTCCAGCCCTGCGCCTCCAGCTCTCGACGTATCAGCTCGCGGTTCTTCTCGAACATGGCGGTCGGCGCCCAGCGGATGTGGTCCTTCTCGTGAAGATGCAGCAGGCGGTCGAGCGCGGTCCAGCAGAGCACCCGCGAGTGGGTATGGTGCGCCCGGCCGGTGCGGGGCTCCCAGATGCCTTCGTCCGGCTGGTCCCAGTGGCGGCAGACGTATTCCCCCCAGGCGGTCAACAGCCCCTGCGTCTCCCGGTCGAGCGTTCCGCCCGCTTGCAGCAAGTGGATCACCGCATCGATCACCTCGCCATAGACGTCGAGCTGCAGCTGCTCGGCCGCCAAGTTGCCGATGCGGACGGGGCCCGACCCCTGATGGCCGGCGAGCCGATGGAGGACCCGCTCGTCGGGTGGCGTGTTGCCGTGCACGTCATAGAGCACCCGCAGCTCGGGATAGGTCAGCCGGGTGGTGTGCAACAGCCAATTGACGAAGGCGTGGGCCTCGTCCACATAGCCCAGGCCGACGAGTGCGCGAACGGTGAGCGAGGCGTCGCGCAGCCAGCAGAAGCGGTAATCCCAGTTGAGCGGGGCGCCGATCCGCTCCGGAAGCGAGGTCGTCGGCGCGGCGATGACGGCACCCGAGGGAGCATAGACCATCAGCTTGAGGGCGAGCGCGCTCCGGATCACCATCTCCCGGCAGGGCCCCTCGTATCGGGCGGCTGAGGCCCAGCCCTGCCACCAGCGAACCGTGCGCTCGAGCGCGGCATGGGACCATTCGCCCAGGGGCGGCAGCACCGCGGGGTCCCGAGCGGCCAGCGTCAGCGAGGCATATGCCGAGGTCCCCGCCGAGAGACGGGCGCGCCCTTCTATCCTGCCGTGCTCGCGGAGCTCGGCCGGAAGGTCGGTGCGCAAGCTGAGCAGCCCCTCCGGCGACTCCGCCCGAAACCCGAGCTGTCCGAGGCGGCGAACAGTCTCGGATCGAAGGCCGTAGCCCGGGCGGGGCTCGATCGACCACTCGAGCTCCACCTCGCCCCGCTCGCACTCGACGAGCCGGAGGATCTCCCGCTCCGGCAGCATGAGTCGCCGTTTCTCCTCCTCCGAAGCCACCGGCATGAGATCGGTGAGGAGCAGCGAGCCGGACCTGGTGTCGAACCGGGTCTGCAGGACGTTGGTGTCCTCGATGTAGCGCCGGACTGTCTGAAACGGTCCCACCGGGGCGATGCGCCAGTGTCCGGCCGAGGGATCGAGGAGGGCGGCAAACAACGAGGGACTATCGAACCGAGGCCAGCACAGCCAGTCGATCGAACCGTCCCGGCCGACCAGGGCAGCGGATCGGCAATCACCAATGGCGGCGTAGTCCTGGATCGCGTTCACCGCAGTATTGTACTCTTGACCCATGAGCTTTGCCGAGGCGGTCACCCGGAGGGCCTCTTTTGCATGAAGGTTGATCCTCGGGCGGGGAAACTGCCTACGCCATCCATGCTGGTGAACCTGCCGCGGCTGATCACGGCATACTACACTCGCCGACCCGACCTATCGGTGGCCGAGCAACGCGTCAAGTTCGGTACGTCCGGCCATCGGGGCTCGGCCTTCGACCTCTCCTTCAACGAAGCTCACATCCTCGGCATCACCCAGGCCATCTGTGACTACCGGCGCGAGCAGGCCATCTCCGGGCCGCTCTTCCTCGGCGCCGATACCCACGCGCTGTCCGACTCCGCCTGGGCCAGCGCTCTCGAAGTGCTCGCGGCCAACGGGGTGAGCGTGATGATCGACCACCACCAGGGCTATACGCCGACGCCGGTCGTCTCCCATGCGATCCTCACCCATAATCGCGGTCGCCCGTCCGATCTGGCCGATGGAATCGTCATCACGCCGTCCCACAATCCGCCTCGCGACGGCGGCTTCAAGTACAACCCGCCCCACGGCGGTCCCGCCGATACCCAGGTCACCAGCTGGATGGAGGACCGGGCCAACCAGCTGCTCGCCGACGAGCTGCGGGGGGTGAAGCGAATCCCATTCGACCGGGCGCGTCGGGCCGCCACCACCCGGGGTTACGACTTCATGAACTCGTATGTCGGCGATCTGGCCAACGTCATAAGGCTGGACACGCTGCGCTCCGCGGACCTCAAGCTCGGGGTCGATCCCATGGGAGGCGCGGGAGTCGAATACTGGGGAGCCATTGCGGAGCGCTACCAGATCCCGATCACCGTGGTGAGCGACGAGGTGGACCCCACCTTCCGCTTTATGACGCTCGACTGGGACGGCAAGATCCGGATGGATTGCTCTTCTCCCTATGCGATGCAGCGGCTGGTCGGCATCAAGGATCGCTTCGATGTCGCCTGGGCCTGCGACCCGGACCACGACCGGCACGGGATCGTGACCCGGAATGCCGGCCTGCTGAACCCCAATCATTATCTGGCCGCGGCCGTGGGGTACCTCTTCACCCACCGATCGGAGTGGCCGGCAGCAGCGGGCGTCGGCAAGACTGTGGTCAGCACCAGCATGATCGATCGGGTCGCCGCGAAGCTGGGGCGGCCGCTGCTGGAGGTCCCGGTCGGGTTCAAATGGTTCGTGGATGGCCTGATCAACGGCTCGCTCGGTTTCGGCGGCGAGGAGAGCGCGGGGGCATCGCTGCTTCGGCGGGACGGCACCGTCTGGACCACCGACAAGGACGGCATCGTGCTCGGCCTTCTTGCCGCGGAGATGACGGCGGTGACGGGCCGCGATCCGGGTGACCTCTACCACGATCTGACCGGCGAGTTCGGCGACTTCGCCTATGAGCGGATCGATGCCCCCGCTACATCGGAGCAGAAAACGGCGCTCCTGCGCCTGTCGCCGGACCAGATCACCGCTCCCACGATCGCGGGCGACCGGATTACCAGCCGCTTGACCAGAGCGCCCGGCAACGGGGCCCCCATCGGCGGGCTGAAGGTGATCACGGAGAACGGCTGGTTCGCGGCCCGCCCATCCGGCACCGAGGAGGTCTATAAGCTCTACGCCGAGAGCTATGTCGGGAGCGACCACCTGAAGCGGATCCAGGAAGACGCGCAGACGATTATTCGGCGCGCGCTGACGGATGTACCCTGATCGCACCGCTCTTGCCGGCGGCTGCTTCGTCGACCATCCAGGTGAGCCGGCCTTGAGTGGGTCGGATGGCCTGGGCCGGGAGAAGATCGGGGTTGAACGGTCCCTCGAGCACCTCAGCTAGGCGTTGTGCCTTGCTTGCCCCGGACACGACGAAGGTGACGTTCTTCGCCAGGTTGAGCACCGCCGGTGTCAACGTGACCCGCCAGATGTCCCCCGAGGGAGGCGGTACTGCCATCACCCATCGCTCAGCCTCATGTACGGCAGACTGGCCGGGAAAGAGTGACGCGGTGTGTCCGTCCTCGCCCAGTCCCAGCAACACCAGATCCAAGGAGTCCGTCAGAAGCATTCGAAGCTCTCGTTCGTAATCCGTCGCAGCGCGCCGCGGATCGTCCTCGCCCCGGATCCGGTGAATGTGATCGGGCGGAATCGGCACCCGATCGAGCAGCGCCTCCCGAGCCATTCGGTAGTTGCTCCGGGGATCGTCGGGTGGGACGCAGCGCTCGTCGCCCCATATCACGTGAGTCAATCGCCAGAGCCCGGCCCCTTCGCTGTGCTCAGGGCAGGCTCTCATGGGCCGGCTGTCGCCAGTCGCCAGTCGCGAGTAGGCAGCCTTCGGGGTGGATCCGCCACTGAGGGCGATGGTGAAGCGGCCGGTGGTGGCGACGGCGTCCGCAGCACAGGTCACGATGTGCCGGGCGACGGCGTCGGCCAGAGCATCGGCGGTGGCGAATACCTGGATCATCCGCGGGTCCGGTGCTCGATCCCCGACTGGCCGGCGACGATGACGTCGGTCGCCAGGCCCAGAAAGAGCCCGTGGGCGACCACCCCGGCCCGGGCCTGCAGTCGGCTTGCCAGCTCCTCCGGCTGCTCGATCGGCCCGGTGACACAGTCGAGGATGAAGTTGCCCTGATCGGTGCGGACCGGAGAGCCGCCTACCAGGCGGAAGGAGATCTGGGCCTGTGGCATAAGGCGCTTGAGGAACTCAGGCTGGTAGCGCGATCCGAACGGCACCACCTCGACCGGCAGCGGACTCCGGGTGCCCAGCGCCGGCGAGAGCTTGCTGTGGTCGGCCACAATTACGACCCGGCGGCTGGTCTGCGCGACGATCTTCTCTCGCAGGAGGGCACCGCCGCGACCCTTGATCAGATTCAGCGCGGGATCGATCTCGTCAGCGCCATCGATGGTGATGTCGGTCGGCGTTGCCCGCGACTCTTCCAGCAGTGGAATTCCCCACCGCACCGCCTCGGCCGCGGTAGCGAGCGAGGTCGCCACTCCCTCGATGTCCTCGAGGGTGCCCGCCCGGAGCAATGCGCCGATCCGGCGGATGGCGTAGGTCGCGGTTTCGCCGGTGCCGAGTCCTATCACCATGCCGGACTGGACCAGCTCCACCGCCCGCTCCGCCGCCTCCTTCTTGTAGCTGTCCTGCTGGCTCATGATATGTCATCCTGAGCGTAGCGAAGGATCGCTCTGCGCCTCTCGTGATTTGAAAGATCCTTCGCTTCGCTCAGAGCTTGCCCCGAACCTGGTGAGGGGATGGCTGCCTAACCGCGGCCACCTGCTGTCGCGCTGCCTTGACCACGTGGTCGGGCTCGAAACCGAAGTGTTCGGCGACGACTTTCATCGGCGCGGAGAGCCCAAAGGAGCGCATCCCCAGGATGGCGCCAGTGGTTCCGGTGAATTTGGCCCAGCCGAAGGTCGAAGCGGCTTCGATCGCCACCCGGGCGGTTACCTCCGGCGGCAACACACCGTCACGATATTCCGCCGGCTGCTCGTCGAAGATCTCCCACGAGGGCAGACTTACGACCCGGGCAAAGATCCCCTCGGATTGGAGCCGCTCATAGGCAGTGAGGCAGAGCGCCACCTCGCTTCCAGTCGCAAGCAGAAGCACATCGGGCTTCCCCGCCGGCGCGTCGGCCAACACGTACCCGCCCCGGGCCACTCCAGCCGCCGAGGTGTATTGGGAGCGATCGAACACCGGCAGTGCCTGGCGGGAAAGCACCAGGCAGACCGGCCGGTCCCTGATTTCCATGATCACCCGCCAGCTCTCCACCACTTCATTGGCATCGGCCGGACGGAGGACGATCATTCCCGGCATGGCGCGGAGAGACGCGAGATGCTCGATCGGCTGATGGGTCGGCCCGTCCTCGCCCAGATTGATCGAGTCATGGGTCCAGATGAAGATCGACGGCACCTCCATCAGCGCGCTGATCCGGAGTGCGCCCCGGCAGTAATCGCTGAACACCAGGAAACTGGAGCCGTATGGGCGCAGACCCGACAACGCCATGCCGTTGACGAAGGCGCACGTCGCGTGCTCCCGCACGCCAAAATGAAAGTTGCGTCCGCTGTAATCCCCGCCGTGGCCCGGCGGCTGAAACTCGCCCGCACCCTCGAAGGTCAGGAGCGTCTTGGTGGAAGGCCACAGATCGGCCGACCCGCCCAGCAGCCACGGCACCCGGCGCGCGATGGCGTTCTGCGCCTTGGCCGATGCATCCCGGCCGGCGACGCCCTTGGGATCGGGAGGAAAGACGGGAAGATCCTTGTCCCAATCGGCGGGCAGCGTGTGACGCGGCATGCACTCGACCTGGAGACCGGCGTCGGGAAACTTCTTCTGGTACCCGGCGACCAGCTGGTTCCACGCGGTGTGCGCCTCCCTGCCCCGCCGGCCGAGCTGCGCGTCGAACTGCTCCCGCACGCCATCGGGAACCAGAAACTGGGCGTCCGGGTCCCACCCGTAGAAGTCCTTGGCCAGACGAACCTCGTCGGCGCCCAGGGGCTCGCCGTGGGCTTCCTTGGTGTCCTGCCGGTGGGGAGCGCCGTAGCCGATGTGGCTGTCGACGATGATCAGGGTCGGGCGGTCATGGGTGGCGAGAAAGGTCTCGAACGCGTGGGTGAGCATTTCCAGATCGTTGACGTCGCCCACCCGAATCACGTTCCAGTCGTAGGCCTGGAACCGGCCGGCGACATCCTCGGTGAAGGTGATGGAGGTGGAGCCCTCGATGCTGATCCGGTTGTTGTCGTAGATCCAGCAGAGGTTGGAGAGCCGGAGGTGGCCGGCGAGTGAGGCGGCCTCGGAACCGACTCCCTCCATCATGTCGCCGTCGCCGCAGAAGACGTACACGTTGTAGTCGAACAGGTCAAAGCCGGGTCGGTTGTACGTGGCGCCGAGCCAGCGGCCCGCCGCTGCCATGCCCACGCTCATGCCGACCCCCTGACCCAGTGGGCCGGTGGTCGCCTCCACGCCGGAGGTCCAGCCGTACTCGGGATGACCGGGGCAGCGGCTTCCCGCCTGCCGGAAGTTCTTGATGTCGTCCAGCGTTACCGCCAATCGTCCCTCCCCCACTTCCTCGTACGACTCGTTCATCGCCTTCACTCCCGCCAGATGAAGCAGGCTGTACAGCAGCATCGAGGCGTGGCCGTTGGAGAGGACGAAGCGGTCGCGGTTGGGCCAACGGGGATCGTCGGGATCGTAGCGAAGAAAACGTTGCCACAGGGTATACGCGGCAGGCGCCAGCGCCATCGGCGTGCCCGGATGACCGGACTTCGCCGCCTGGACCGCATCCATCGAAAGCGTGCGTATGGTGTTGATGCAGAGCCGGTCCAGCTCCGCCGGATCCATGGTGGCAGTGGCGCCGTCCATCGCGGTTCGGCTCCCGGTCATGATGCCGCCAATGCCTCCGACTTGGCCGCGATCCGTTCCAGCAGCTCGTTCCACGACTTCACGAAGGCCTCCGCTCCTTCCCGCTGGAGCTGATCGGCCAAGGAGGCGACGTCGATCCCGGCGCGCTCGAATTCCGCGAGCAGCGCTTCGGCATCACCGCCATCCTCCGCCATCACTCCACGGATCTCACCGTGATCGGCGAAGGCCAGCAGCGTGGCATCGGGCATGGTGTTGATGGTGTCGGGCGCGGCCAGCGCCTCGATATAGAGCACGTCCGAGGCGCCGGGGTCCTTGGTCCCCGTGCTGGCCCAGAGCAGCCGCTGGTGCCGGGCGCCGGCGCTGGCCAGGCACTCGGAATGGTGGGAGTCGAGCAGCTCCCGGTATGCTTTATAGGTCCGGCCGGCGATCGCGATGCCGAGCCGATTGCGCAGCTCGGCCGGGACCTTGTCCGGCACCGCCTGGTCCCACCGGCTGATGAACACCGAAGCCACCGAGACCACGTCGGGATCCAGGCCCTTTTCGATCCGCCGTTCGATGCCGCGCTGGTACGCCTGGGCCGCAGCGACATACTGCTCGCTGGAG
>DATKJJ010000339.1:0-2434 GCA_035543695.1 Gemmatimonadales bacterium
TGGGCCGGCTGCTGCAGGATTGCGATGAAATCGGCGTTTGGCGGCCCAAAAACCTGCGTTCTCAGCCAAAAACAGGCAATAAAATCACCTATCACTACTACCCCCTGCACCTGGATGCCAAGACCACCGAGGGTCGAGAAGTGGATGTGACCTTCCGGCTCGCCCTTATCGCCAAGGCGCTTGGCTGGAGCCTGAGTTACACCTGACCCTTGTGGCCACAACGGTAGTATATGAAACTACTACCCCATGGCCTTGGATCTCACCAGTTTCGGCTTCACTCCAACTGAAAGCCTGGTCTACGAGGTTCTCCTGAGGCATGGCCCAGGCACTGGCTATGCCATCGCCAGATCCGCCGGGCTCGCTCGCGCCAACGCCTATAGCGCGCTCGAGGGGCTGGTGAGCAAGGGAGCGGCCCGGGTGGAGACAGGGCGTCCCCGCCGTTACCGACCCGAAGGACCCGCCGGTCTCATCGCTCGAATCTCCAGCAACCACGGAACGGCGCTCGAGCAGCTCAGCGTCGAACTGGAGAGGCTGCCGGCGGCATCGGGCCCTACGCTGATCGAGATCGAGTCCGGCCGCAGCGTCCTTCAGCTTCTGACCCAGGGCGTCACCCGTGCCAGCCGTTCGGTCGACCTTCTCGCGCCGCCCGATGCGTACCCACTGCTGGGGCCGGCACTGCGGCGGCCATTCGCCACCGGCGTTGCCTTGGGCCTCTGGTCCACGGGGCCAGTAAATCTCGGATTCTCGGAGGTCGGAATGGTGCCGGACCAGCACGGCTGGCCGGGAATGCCGGTCGTCGCAGTATTCGACCATAACAGCGCGATCATCGCTTCTCGCAGGAACGACCTGGTGCAGGGGCATTGGAGCACTGCCCCTTCGTTCGTCGCCGCCGCTCGCCTCTCGCTCGAGCGATTCACGGAACAGACATGACTGACCCGGTCGATACTGCTCTGCTCGAGCTCCAGCGGGAATACCTCCGGTCCATGCCGAAGAAGCTGGACGAGCTGAGATCGGGCATTGCTGCGCTCGGCAGCGGCGCGCCCCAGTCGGAACAGTCGCTCCGAGACGGGCTGCACCGGCTGGCCGGCTCTGGAGGGTCCTTCGGCTTCTCCGAATTGAGCGGTATCGCGCGGGAGGGAGAACGCTGGCTGGCAGCCAACCCCGGCTCGACCGACACCGCAGGCCTGTCCTCCCTGCTCGAGCGGCTCGGGGCCGCCGTGCGCAGAGCGGAGACACAGCTCGCGGGAGTGGCCGCGGGAGAGAAGCCGTCGCTGACGCCCCGGGCGCTGCTGATCATGCGGGCCAGCCAGCAGCGGGAACGGATAGCGCAGGAGCTGCGGAGCGCGGGATATGAGCTTCGATTCGGCGAACGGCAGGAGGACCCTGCATCCATCCCCAGCGAGCGGCTGCCCCATCTGGTGATCATCGGAGGTGAGGCAGGCGACGGCGACCTGTCAGCTGTCGCCTCCAGATGGACCAGCAGTCCGGATCGACGTCCTGGTGCAGTCGTGCTGGTGGAGACGCTGCGACCGGTCGACCGGCTTCGGGCCATAGCGGCCGGAGTGGATGCGGTGTTTCCCGCCGAACAGGTGGAGCAGAAGCTCCCGCGCTACGCCCGAACCTTTGCCCGGATCGGACCGCCTCCATCGAACGTCGTGCTGGTCGAGCCCGACACGGGGCGGGCCGCCCGCATCTCAACGGCTCTCGATGCAGCGCATATTCGAGTGACCTCCAACGCCCCCTCTCAGTCCGTCACCGAGGCGCTGGACCGGGAATCCCCCGATCTGCTCCTGCTGAGCACTCGTTTGAAGGATTCTGATCCCTTCGCCCTGGCTCGAATGATCCGCCAGGATACTCGCTACCATCTCCTGCCCATCGTCTTTGTGGGTGAGGACACCACTGCGGAGCGGGTCGCGGCACTCCGGGCCGGCGCCGACGATTTCGTGTCTGTCAGCTCCGATTCCGCCATACTGGTCCAAACCGTGATCGCCCGCGCAGCCCGGGGCCGCCGGATCCGAGAGATGGTACACCGGGACGGGCTGACCGGCCTGCTCAATCACGCCACCCTCATGACAGAGCTGGAAGGCGCGGTGGATTTCAGCCGACGCTACGGCGAGCCATTGGCCTTCGTCATCTTCGAGCTGGCAAAATTCCAACAGTTGAGCGAGCGACTCGGCCCGAGAGCGGGAGATGAAGTGATCCTCCATGCCGCCGGAGTGTTTCGCTCGAATGTGAGAGCCAGCGATGTGATCGGCCGGTACGGAAGAGAAGCCTTCGCGATGCTGTTGAGGGGAGCCAATGCCGGTGGCGCCAGCGTTCTTGCCCAGAACCTTCACCGGGTCTTGGGGGAACAACCGGCCCGCACGTCCGGTGGCGACCAGGTATCCATCGAAGTAGACGTTGGAGCCGCCGTCTTCCCCCGTGACGGCACCAC
>DATKJJ010000340.1:0-10079 GCA_035543695.1 Gemmatimonadales bacterium
CCGGATTCTCGAACGAGAGGATCACAATGCCGTTCTTGCGGGTAGACGCCCCTTCGCGGGTGAGGACGCCGTACTTCCCGTCCTCCGTCGTCATCACGTCGTTGATGGTGCGAGCGTCGACCACCACCGAATCCGTGATCGATGGGGCCGCCGGGTTGGACACATCGACGGCGTAGATCCGATCCCCAATGGTGCTGATGTAGCCGTGTTTGCCGTCGGGATGAAGCCAGAACTCGGCAGCCTGCAGCTTCAGCGGAAGCCTTCCAACCAGCGTTGCTGGCCGGCGCGAGTCCCGGGGCCGTACCTGCACCGAAGTTTCGGCAACGCGCCCGGCAAACCGGGCGGTCACCCGATAGCTGCCGGGAATGTCGGCCACGAAGATGCCGGCGTGATCGACTTGCCCGTTGCCGGGGCTGAGCTCCCACTCCGGCATGATGTCGGGCAATACCCGCCCCGCTTTGTCCCGGGCTCGGGAGGTAAATCGAACGACTTCACCGGTTCGAACCGTGGCCATCTCCGGCTCGATCT
Organism: Gemmatimonadales bacterium; assembly: GCA_035543695.1. GTDB lineage: Bacteria > Gemmatimonadota > Gemmatimonadetes > Gemmatimonadales > GWC2-71-9 > CAVVWJ01. The sequence goes on from DATKJJ010000340.1 coordinate 529, forward strand.
GCAGCGACACGACAGGATTGGGAACCACCTCGATGGTCTGAGCCCGATTGGCGTTCCCCGCTCGCGCCGTGATGGTGGCCCGTCCAGGGTGTCCCGCGGTGAGACGCCCGGTAGCCGACACGGAGACCACCCGCGGATTGTTGGACTTCCAGAGCACCTCGTCGTAGCGCCGGTCGTTGTTGGCGGCGTAGGGCGTGGCCTCGAGCGTGAGAGTTTGGCCTTCGTAAAGCCGGGAGACCTCGCGATCGAACGAGAGTTTGGCCGCCGGCTGGGGGAGAACTGTTACCCGGGCAAAACCGGCTGCCGGCGCGCCACCTGCTTTGCGGCTGACCAGGGCGCTTACCGTCAGGGTCCCGGTGGACCCGCCGGTGACGAGCCCGGTCGAGTCCACCTTCCCCTCGAAGTGGCCACCCGATTGGAACCACCGTATGGTGATGTCTTGCAGCGGGCGTCCGGCGGAGTCTCGCGCGCTGGCTTTGAGCCGCACGGTGTCGCCGACTTGCAGGGCGACCTCAGCCGGTTCCACGGTCACCGCGGCAATCCCGGAATTACCGGGGGGTGACCCGCTCGGCTGCTGCTGCAGCGAGGCGATCGTCGCCAGAAGAATCACCATGCGGTTCCTCGATGTAATCGGTGGAGGCGGACCCGGACGGGAGAATGTAAGTTAAGATCGGGAAAGACGGGAAGGACAGCAAAGGAGGAGTCGCCGATGAGGGTGGAGTGGACGTCCTACGACTCACCCGTCGGATTACTGACCTTGGTGGAGTGCGAGGCGGGTCCGCTTGTCATCGAGTATCCCAACCGGGCGGTGACGATCAAATGGGCGGTCCGGCTCCGGGCGGCTGTGCCCGAGCTCCACATTGCCCAGGGCAGCTGCCGCGTGACCAGCTCCTGGCTCAACAATTACTTCGCGGGTTCCCCTACCCCCGCGCCTTCCCTGGATCATCTGAAACACTGGTTCGATCTCTCGCCGGCACAGATGGCCGTGCTCCGAACTCTCCGCAAGATCCCCCTGGGCGAGACGCGATCGTACGACGACCTCGCGCGCATCACCCATCTTCACCCTCGCCAGATTGGATGGCTGGTTGCCGCCAACCATCTGGCCATTCTGGTTCCCTGCCACCGCGTGGTGGGGAAGGATGGGAGCCTGGTCGGATACGGTGGCGGGCTTGCCAAGAAACGCTGGCTGCTCGATCACGAGCTGCGAGCTGCCGGAGTCGTGTTGCGTTAGTCATCTGCCAGAGTGCCAAACTTTGCAGCAGTCGGCTCGACTCTGGACCATGGGCTAGGGTCGGCTCCATTGACAAAATCGTTCTCAAGCATGACCTTATGGCATGCAATACGCTGTGCCTCCCTTCCATTTCTGAGCAAGCTTTGGCCGCCGGGTGCTTTGATCCGGGCGGCTTTTTTAGGGGTTTTTAACCCGGCCAACCCGGCTGGGGGTTCCCCGGGGCCTGAGGGCTCCCTTTCAAGAGGTTGCAGCAATGGCGAAGGGTACGGTCAAGTGGTTCAATGATGCGAAGGGGTTCGGTTTCATAGCGCAGGATGGTGGCAAAGACGTCTTCGTCCACCACACGGCAATCATCGCCGATGGCTTCCGCTCGCTTTCCGAAGGAGACAACGTGGAGTTCGAGGTGGTCGAAGGCCCGAAAGGGCTCCAGGCCTCGAACGTCCGCAAGGTCTGACTCCCCAGCGCCCTTCCCCTTGAGTCGTTAGTCCGAGCCGACCCTCCGCCACTCGTGGCGGGGGCTTTCGGCATCTCCAGTTCCCGCCCAACCGACCGATAATCCTGCTATCTCGTCCAGGGTCTTAGCGCATGGTTATGGCGCTGCGCGCGGTTGTGCTTGCAGGTCTCTTGTTCTGGCCATCCCAACGCCGTGCCACCGCCGTGCAGGCGAGCGGCGACACGAGCGCCCTCGAATTCCTGGGGTTTCGCGCGGGCGCTCGCCTGGAGGAGCTGAATCTTCGGCTTCGGATCGGCAGCGGCTCGCTGCGCTGCCGACAATCCCGGGCCGATCGCCGGGTTTCGGAGTGCCGGGGAGCGTTGCCCAAAGGAAAAGGCGAGCCCCGGGTCGACGTCTGGGTGTCGGCGATCGACAGCCTGGCCGGCGTAATGACGTTGTCCGGGAAGGTGGATTCGGCGCAGCTGGGGAACTGGCAAGACACACTGCAAAGCCGGTACGGCAAAGTGGTCACTCGGGTGCAGGGCACTCAGCGCATGCTGCAGTGGGTCCGCCGGGGTCGAATGATTCGGCTGACCTGGCGAGTGGAAGGCGGCACTCAAGTGGCATCGGTGAGTCTGGTGGACGGACGGGTGCTCGATAACTGGGGACGAACCAGCAGTATGGGGCGACCCCAGCAGCCGGCACAGCCCGAGCCTCAGCCCGAGAGTCGGACCAGATAGCTGCCGTCGGTGTCCTCCAGCAGAAAGTCCCGAACCACGCTACCCGATTCCTTGAGTTCGCGGAGCAGGCTCCGGATTCGGGTCCGAACCGGCGCGCCGCCCCCCGCACGGCCACGGCCGGTAATCAGCCGGACCACGCCTCCCGGTCTGGCTCTCGCCTGGGCGCGAAGAAAGCGTTCGGCATTGGTGACGGCCTCGAGGACGGTTTGACCGTGGAGGTCGAACGTCGCGTCGGGGCTCCGATCGGTCCAATCAGGCATGGTGCGAAACCTATGAAGAAAGTGCTGGCCGGATTGCTCGTCGTGGTGATGGGAGGGTGCCATCTGTCACGCGAGCCCATTCGAATCGGGCTGGCCGGCTCGCTGAGCGATCCGGTAGGCCTTCCCATGAAGCGGGCCGCCGAGCTGGCGGTGGAAGAGATCAACGCCAAGGGGGGAGTGCAGGGTCGGCCCCTGGAGCTGATCGAGCGGGACGACTATGCCGACCCGGATTCGGCCGTCTTCGTGGCCAGCGATCTATACGATGCCGGTGTGTCGGCCGTGATCGGCCACGTTTTTTCCGGCACCACACTCGCCGCGTCCCCGGTCTACAACGGCGGACCGGATCCCGTCGCAGCCATCTCGCCCTCCTCGAGCTCTCCCGAAATCTCCACCGCGGGCGATTACACCTTCCGCATCTGTCCCAGCGATCTGGCGCACGGAATCGCGCTGGCACGCTGGATCTACGACTCGCTGGGGCTCCAGCGCGGGGCCGTGTTGTATTTGAACGACCAATATGGCCGCGGCATCCGCCAGATGTTCGTGCGGGACTTCATCCAGCGGGGCGGCCAACTGATCGCCATCGATCCATATCTGGGCGACGCGCCGGACGTTGGGCCCTATCTCGATCGAATGGCCAAGGCAGGGCGAGTCCAGTTTCTGCTGGTGGCGGGTAACAAGGCGGAGGCCGAAGACATCCTGAGGCAGGCGAGAAGCCGCGGACTGCAGATGCCGGTGCTCGGCGGGGACGGTCTCGAGGGAATCGAGGAAGCGGGAGCGATCGCCGACGGGGTTTACCTCTCCTCGTCCTATTTGCCGACCTTGGAGACCGCGCCGAACCGCGCGTTTCTCCAGGCATACCGGAAGAAATTCCCCAAGGCCGGCCTGCCCAATCAGCCGGCTGCCGCCACCTATGATGCCGTCTATCTGCTGCGCGATGTTTTCGTGCGGGCGGGATCGAAGCGCGCGGATGTGCGACGGGTACTCGCCCAGATCGGCACCACACTGCCCGCGTTCAACGGCGTGACTGGGAAAGTGGCCTTCGACATGCGCGGAGACGTACCCAACCAGGCGGTGTACATCGGCATGGTGCGGGACGGCGAGGTGCGCCTGGCGAGTCATCGATGAGAGTACTCCGAAGCCTCCGCAGCCGGGTGGTCGGAGGGATGGCCATACTCCTGGCGCTGGTGTTTGGCCTCGCGTTGTTGGGAGTCAACTCCATCGACGCCCTGGACCGGTCAGTGGACAAGGAACTATCGCTCCTGCTGGAAAGCACCGACCTGAGCAACGGCCTGATCGCCTCCCTGAGCTCTGAGGTGCGGGCGGCCGAGCAGTATCTGGTAGTTCCCTCCGAGATGTCCCGGAAACGCTTTCTGGACGAAGGTGATTCAGCCTACGTCTATCACCGGCGCTACCGAATCCTGGGCGCGCTGACTACGTCCGATCGCTACATCGTCAACAAGATTGCCGCCAATCAGGCCCAGCTGGAGGTCGACTATGCCCGGGCGCATGCTCTGGCAGACCTGGGGCGGACCGATGAGGCCCGGCGCGAGGCGGATCATGCCCGGGCCCCGGCAGACACGCTCCTGGGTGACGTGCGCGCTCTCGCATTGGCGCAGACCAACCGGTCCATGGTCCGGGCCACCGAGCTGCGGCGCAACGCGAGCCACCGCCGGCTGATGCTGTGGGGTCTGCTGTTCGTTTCGCTGGTGCTGGGTTGCGCCACCGCGATTCTGACCGTCCGATGGGTCGACCTGCCACTGCGTCGTTTGATCGGAGCCACCGACCGATTCGGGGCTGGGGATCTGCGTCGGGTGCAGCTGGGGCAGATGCCCACGGAGCTGGACCAGCTGGCCCGAGCCATGGACAGCATGGCGGCGCGGCTCCGTGGTGTCGTCGTCTCGGTCGTGAACGAAGCCAGTCAGATCGGCAACAGCGCAACCGACTTCTCCGCCATGAGTGAGGAACTGGCCGCCAGCAGTGGGCAGATCTCCACCGCCATGGTCCGAATCGCCACCAGCGCCGAACAGCAGGTGCGGGGGATGGAGAAGGCCGACGCCCTGCTCCTGAGCTTGCGTCAGATTGCGGAGACGAATGCCGCGGCGGCGTCCCGCGTGGTGGAGCTGGGTGGGCGGATTCGGCAGCTGGCCGCTCGGCACAAGGGCGACGTGGCCGCGGCCGGTCAGACGTTGCTCGACATCCAACAAATCGTGGCCACCTCGGCCCAGCAGGTTCAGGAGCTCAGCCGGCTGTCCGAGCCGATCACTGCTTTCATCGACCTGATTCGGCAGATCTCATCCCAGACCAACCTGCTGGCCCTCAATGCGGCGATTGAAGCCGCCCGGGCTGGGGAGCACGGTCGGGGCTTCGCCGTCGTGGCAGAGGAGGTCAGGCGACTGGCCGATTCCAGCTCCAGCGCCGCTGAAGAGGTGGCGAAAACCGTCCAGTTTATCAGAAAGCAGGTCCGGGAAGTGTCCGGCACCATGGACGTGGGCTCGGCCCGGGTTCAGGGCATCGAGGTGGTGGCCACGGCAGCCGCTCGTGCGCTGGAGGACATTGCGGTCGCGGTTCACGAGGTGCATTCGGCCGCGGGCGAGGTGGTGCGCCAAGCCGAAGCCAACCGCGGCATCGTAGGCCAGCTGGGCGAGCGTACTCAGGAGGTGAGCCACGCGGCCAGCGAACACGCCTCCGCCAGCGAAGAGGTGACCGCGGCCGCCCAGGAGCAGACCGCTTCCACCGAAGAAATGGCGGCGAGCGCCGGCGACCTCTTGCAAGGCGCTACCAGGCTCACCGCTTTAATGCAGGATTTTAAGACCTGAGGGGGGTTACTTCTTTCGGCCCGCCTTGACTGTCTTTTTTACCGCCTTGGCTGGCTTTATCCGCTGCACCGGCTTGGTCTTGGCCCGCGCCTTGGCCCGCTGAGCCCGCTCCCGTTCCGCTGCCTTTTCCAGCCGCTTTTGTTCGGCGGCGTGCACTTCGGCCAGGATTCGCTCGCCCTCATCCATGCCCAGGAGCCCTCGCCGGGTGGCATAACGGATCAGCTCGTCGGCATCGGCCACGTTGAACTCGCCAACCCTGGCCGCCGCCCGGATAATGCTGCCCAGGGCGTCCGCCACCGGGCTTCGCAGCACGTTTGCGATGCCGGGAAGAGTTTCCAGCAGGGTCGAGATCTGCGAACCACCAAGTTCCGTCACCACGAGAGTCCTCCTCACTGCGTGCCAACGCCGCTCGAGCAGCCGTTCCGGCAGGGGCATTCCCGGCCGGACGGAAACTTCACATCAGTAGCCCTCTGGCGCTAGTAGTATTACGTACTACTTCGCTACCCGGAGCTCGCCTTGCTCTTCGTAGGCTCGGTGCGGAAGACAATAGAAGTGGTACACCCCTGGTGCGACCCTCGGGACCACGATCCTGTACTCGGACCCGTCGGTCTGCAGGAGAGGACTGCTCAAGTCTCCAGTGCGGCGGCCCATGGCTCCGTTCATGGCCTCGTGAGTGGCCTCACTCAGGTCCCGACCTTCGAACACGATGCTATGGGGCGAACCGCGCACGGCCTTGAAAATCAGGACGTCGCCCGCACGGGCGGTCACCTTGGCAGGAACAAAGCGGTAGACATCCTTCTCCCGGTCCGCCTCGATCTGGATGAGCTGTCTGTTCTGCGCCTCGGCCGAGGCGGCGCCTGCCAGGAGAAGCATTGCCGTAGATATGGTGGAGGCGGCAAGACGATCCATGGATCCTTCCCGAGAATGGTGAGCTAGAGCTTTGCGCGGTCCTGAATTTTTTCGTACATTCGGAGAGGGTGGGGTTAGCTAGTTCCGTGCCACCATCCCCGCCTGGAAGGACCGACCGTGGGACGTCGGGGAGTGAAGGAATACCGGGCGCCCGAGGCGCTCATCCTGATCGCGGCAGACCGAGACCAGAAGCCTTTGGTTTGTCCGTCCTGTGGGTCCATCACTGTAGAACGCTACCCTGAACGCTCCAGCTCTGAGGATGCACCCGGCGGTCGGGTGACCTTGCACTGCCAGGATTGCGGACGCAGTGCAGCCTACATTCCCCGTACTCTGAGCCGCTCTTCCCTGCCCGAATCTCCCCGTCCGTCACATTCATCATAGAGCGGGAAGACTCCATAAATCAGTCCGGCTTCGTGAACAGCCGTTTCCACCGCACCGCCGTGAGGAAGGGCAAGGCCCGCCAGCTGCTCGGGTCGTAGCTGAAATAGACGATGAGCGGCCTACCCCGGACATTCTTGCGAGGAAGAAAGCCCCAATAGCGCCCGTCGTACGAGCTGTCCCGGTTGTCTCCCATCATGAAGAAGGAATCGGCCGGCACCACGATAGGCCCCCACTCCTGCAGGTCGGGCTGATAGCCGGCAGGGTCCCGCCGGACCAGATGGGGGAGCTGCCATTCCCGCATCTTCGCCCGCTGGATGGGGTCCTCGGAGCGGGTCGGATCAGAGTGCAGCGCGTACGGCTCGTTCACCCGTTGGCCATTCCGGAACAGCTCACCATTTTCCATGCTCAGAGTGTCACCGGGCATGCCGATCAGCCGCTTCACCACCTTCAGCCCTTCCTCCTCGACTGAATCGAACACCAGGATGTCGTCGCGCTTCGGCTCCCGTACCGCGGGAAGCCGGGCATGGATGATGGGGACCTCTGCGCCGTAAAGGGCCTTATTGACGAAGAGAAAGTCTCCAATCAGCAGGGTGTTTTCCATGCTGCCCGAGGGGATCCGAAACGCCTCCACCAGAAACGTGCGCAGAAAGAACCAGACTACGAGCGCGACAATGATCGACTTGGTCCAGTCCCAGAACCAGTGAATCACGGACCGGGTATGGGCGGCGGTACCGGTGGTCATGACGACGTCATCCTCGGATAAATGGAAGAGCTCTGTCTCAAAATACCACGATGGTACGCTGGTCAGGGCACCAACACCGCGGGTCCCGACAGCGGCCGCCGCGCCCGGAGTATTGGGTATGGCTGCCCAGGCTGGAGCTCCCGGTCCAGCAGATTCCAGGTTACAACCCCATCCTCGGATGCCGGCTCGAGCAGGTACGCGGCCAGGATGCCGAGCGGCTGATCGGTGGCGACGCGAAACCAGCCGGCAGTGATGGCGCTGTCCAGCGGCTCGTTTCGCCACTTTCCTTCGATCTGGACGCTGCGGTGGCCCTCGAACAGCGAGTCCACCGAGAGACTGTCTACGGTGAACTGCTGAACCGATGTCCTGAGCGGACGCGAGATCCGCTCCACGGTCACTCCCTGGCGCCGAAGCAGCTGAACGATATCCGTCAGCCGGGCGGGTATGAGATACCCGCGGGGAACGGCTTCCTGTCGAGCCGAGGTGAAGCGGTCGAACACCGGCATCCGAATAGAGCGGTAAACGCCGGTTCGGCGGCGGCGGGCATAGCCGTTGGTGCCGGCACCGGCGTCCTGGGTGGTTTCCGCAACCACCTCCTGCACCACCGGAGGTGCCAGCTTGGAGCGGACCACCAATGACTCGGGTCGTGCCCGATCCGACTCGCGGACCGCGGACCTGATCAGCGCGGCCTGGCTTCCCGCGAGCTCCAACACCTCCCGGACAAAGTTGTACGTGGCCGACACCCGGGTTCGGAAATCCGCATTGCTGTAGCCCTCGCTCAGAATCGAAAGTCGGCCGCGCAGCCCCATCCAGTTGGTCCCGAACCGGGGCCGCGCATCATAGGTCTCCCAGCCCTGGATCAGCGAATCCGGATCCTGATTGCGAAAGTTGCCGTAGGAGAACGTCGGCTGCTTATAGCGCTGCTGCATTCGCTGACGCAGGCTCGGGAGCATGCGGTCGCGCACCAGGGCGACGGCGGGATTGGCGTTCGGGTTCAGGCCGGGCGCATAGGTGAGGACGTATCCGTGATAGCTGCCGTTGGTGGTATGCAGATCCATGAAGAGGTCCGGGTCCCACTGAAGAATCAGCGCGGCCGAGCCCCGGGTCTCCGGCGCTTCCATCTTTACGTAATCACGGTTGAGATTGAGCCCCTGCCCGTTCGGGTTCTGACCCACGGGCTCCGGCCCGTTTTGACCCGGCCGGTTTTGGTCTCCCGGGCCCCAGCGTTCGTTTCCATCGGTGTTGTAGATCGGAACCACCAGAAGCACGATCTTATCGAGTAAAGCCCGGAGCGGGCCCGCCGTCAGGTCCCGCAACAGCATCTGCGCGGCTTCCTTCCCTTCAACTTCGCCCGCGTGGATGTTCGCCTGCAGGTAGATCACCGGCTTACCCGAGCGTTGGGCCTCCGCGGGGCTACTGATCAGCGGCCGCGATGCGATGACGTAAGGCACGGCCCGTCCCTCCGGACTGGTTGCGATGCTGCCCAGCCGGAGATCGTGTGTTATGGTCTGCAGAGAGTCGAGGAATGCAACCACATCGGCATAGGTTGAGGTCTGCCGATAGTCGGTGCGCTCGGCCCGGGTGGTCTGCGCGGACAGGCCGGGCGCCAAGAAGACTGACACCAACGCGATGGTTCGAAAGGCTTGCCCCATCAGCGGGGAACCAGGATCCGGGTGGTAACAACCTCGGGAAAACCATTGTCCACGGTAAAAGTGACCTCTGGAATGAGTGCCTGGAACAGGGGAGAGGACAGTTTCCGATCCGGGGCCCCCCGGTACCTGCTCCATGCCTTGAGGGCCACGGGCTCCCGGGCAATAGCCGACGGGTCGTCGGCATGGCGGAGCAGCAACCGAGTGACTCGTGCCGGGTCACCGATCGCGGAAGCGAGCGCTTGCACCATGGCATATCCCAGAGCGTGCTGATCGTCCGGGCCCTGTCGATTCAAATCGGCTCGCTTCTCCAGTTCACCCAGTCCCAACAGGGGCCATCGCGTGGTGATGGGGCGGAGGATCCGCTCCGCGCTCCATTCGGCAAAGCCC
>DATKJJ010000341.1:0-2137 GCA_035543695.1 Gemmatimonadales bacterium
TTTTTCCATCGGCTCCGTTCTGATTCTGACCGCAGGTTGCGCCGGCGGGAACTCGCGGCCGGCACCCAATCCGGATGCTCCAGCGATGGTGCAGGTGGAGAACCGCGGCTTTGCCGACATGGTGATCTATGCCGTGAGCGGCTCGCAGCGCGTCCGTCTTGGCCTAGCAACCGGCAACTCGACTAAATCGTTCACCGTTCCCGCCACGCTGATCCGCGGAGCCAGCCCGCTAAAATTTCTAGCCGACCCCATCGGTGGCAGCCGGAGCCCCATCACCGAGGAGATGGTTGTGCAGCCAGGGGACATCGTAACGCTCTCGATTCCTCCATGATGCCCAGATGTGAGCGGCACCACAACTCACCGGTCGGTGGAGCGCCTGGCCGCATTGGAGCCCCTCCGCATCATTACCGGCTACGGGCCTCCGATGCAGGGAGACCGCATGCTGAGGGGATTGCATGATCTGGCCCGGAACTTCGAACGCCTCGCGGTCCCGCCTCACGGCCGGTACATAGGGCACCCGGCGCTGGCGGATGAAACCGGAGTTGTTGCGGTGCCTCCACCGGTACCCGATCCGCTGCCGCGCATCGCGCTGGGCTTGGGTATCGGGCTTCTACTTGCGGCGGCGCTGAGGAAGTCGAGCAGACCTGCGGGTTAGTGCCGGGCGAAGGAGCGGGTGGAACCGTCAGACTGAAAGGCCAGTACCTCAAACCCTCCTATCGCTGATTCGGATTCTGCCATCCCGGGGGTGCCCGCCGGCATTCCCGGCACTGCAAGCCCTCGGGCCTTCGGGCGATCCGAGAGCAGTTTCCGGATGTCGGCTGCGGGCACGTGACCCTCGATCAAATACTTTCCAACCAGCGCCGTGTGGCAGGACCGTACCGTCTTGGGAACGCCCAGCTCGTCTTTCAACCGGTCCATCTCTTCCTCGTCGTGGACCAGGGGCTTGAAGCCCTGAGATGTCAGATGGTCTACCCACTTGGCGCAACAGCCACAGCTCCGGCTCTTGTACACGGTGATTGCCGTGGGAGCCTCCGCGGCCCATCCGGTCCGGCGTCCCGTTATGAAGAGCCCGGCAACTCCCGCCACAAATCCGCGCCTGCTCAGCATGATTCCTCTCTATACCAGGGCCAGCTGTTCATCCAGCCTTCGCTCCACCTCGTCGGCAGGCCAGGTCAGAATCTCCAGAACCGGGGCAAGTGATCGCCCGGGAGGTGTGGCCACGAAGATACGAAGCCGGCGGGCACTTTGGTACAGCTCGTCGGCCACTCGGGGAAGCCCCAAGTGTCCGACTCGACCGGCGTCGGTCAGACGTTCCACTGATCCGGAGCGAGTCCGCAACGGGATATTGACTCCGAGCATGGCCGACCGGGCGGGGAAATCGATCAGCACGCTACCGGGCGGCACACCGCTCTGATCGGCCACCGCATTTTCCACCCGCTCCAGCAGATCCGGATTGTCCGCGACCCACGGCTGAACGTCACCGGGCACCTCACTCGCGGGAAGATCTATCGCGCGCTTGTGCAACCGGCGGGCACGAATGCAGCGGGCCAGTGCATTCCGGTCTCTGATGAGCAGCTCCATCAATCCATCGTCGGTAGACTCGGCGATGCTCTCGGCGGTAACGGTCCCGCGCCGCACCGCCTCTCGCACCGCGCGCTTGAACATGCAGGTGGCAGAGCGGACCGCGTGGTGCCAGTACACGTTGCGGTACATCTGGTACTTGGCAAAAAGGAGTGATTCGAGCGCGCTCACGCCCTTTTCCTGGATTCCAATTTCCCAACGGCCTTTGGTCACCTCCACCAGGGTCAGGGAGGAGAGCAGCCGGTCCACATCGACCGTACCATAGGGAACCCCGCACATCCGGGCATCGCGGCTCAGATAATCCACCTTGTCCAGATCGATAGTGCCGGAGATCAGCCCCTGCAGCGGGCTCGAGCTTTTCCCGGCGATGAGGGCTCCTATCGTCGCGGGAAAGGTTTTACCACCGACCTGGACCAAGCACTCGCCCAGCTCTCCCTCAAGGAGCTTGCGTACGCCCAGCGTTTCATGCGAGAGAAATCCTGCCTCCTCCAATGCGTGGGAAAACGGATAGTGGCCGATGTCGTGGAGCAGCGCGGCCATCCGAACCGCCACGCAG